>CAZWVO010000233.1:0-4307 GCA_964637535.1 uncultured Flavobacteriaceae bacterium | reverse complement strand
TTCATATGCTCCATAAAGTGAGCTAATCCTAATTGGTCCTCACTTTCCAAAATTGAGCCAGCATTGACCACAAGACGAAGTTCTACCTTATCTTCTGGTTTTCCGTTATTTCTAATGTAATAGGTAAGTCCATTAGATAACTTTCCCATCTTTACGTTTGGATCAATAGGAATGTGATCGTTATTAATTGAACCTTTTATTTTCTTATCGGGAGCTGAGGTAACCTGAGCGTTAATTTGCATAAACGCAAAGAGAAGAACTGCTAAACAGAGTGATTTTGTTTTCAAGGTGGTAAGGTTTTAAGAATGAAAATTTATTAGAAAATTATCTAAATACCTAAATTCGTGTAAATTTTAAACAAAACCAAAAAATTGATAAGAAAAAAACACATGGATTCTCAGTCAATCAATACCTCCAGAATTTGAATTGCAGCTTCGCTTATAGGCGTTCCCGGGCCAAAAACAGCTACTGCGCCTGCCTTAAACAAATACTCATAATCTTGTTTTGGGATTACCCCTCCTACGATAACCATAATGTCTTCTCTTCCTCGCCGTTGCAGTTCAGTAATTACCTGCGGAACTAAGGTTTTATGCCCTCCAGCAAGGGAAGACACGCCTAAGATATGCACATCGTTTTCTACCGCTTGCTTTGCCGCTTCTTCAGGAGTTTGGAAAAGGGGGCCAATATCTACATCAAACCCCAGATCGGCGTACCCGGTAGCAACTACTTTGGCGCCTCTATCATGCCCGTCTTGCCCCATTTTAGCAATCATGATACGGGGTCTTCTACCTTCGTTTTCGGCAAAGGTATCTGCCATGTTTCTGGCTTTTTTAAAACTGTTATCGTCTTTAATTTCTTTAGAATACACGCCTGTAAATGATTGTATTTTTGCTTTGTATCTTCCAAAAGCAACTTCTAAGGCATCACTTATTTCTCCTAAGGTTGCTCGTGCTCTGGCTGCTTCTACGGCTAAAGCTAACAAATTTTCGGCATCCGAAGTCTTCCCCTCTTTTATTTTTGTTTTAGCGGCAGCTGTAAGCGCTGCTAATGCGTTGGCCACATTTTTGGCGTTACGTTCTTCTTTAAGGCTTTCTAAACGCTGTAGCTGTTGTTTGCGAACAGCTGTGTTATCTACTTCTAAAATATGTAAGGGATCTTCTTCTTCTAACTGATATTGATTTACACCAACAATGGTATCTTGCCCACTATCTATTCGAGCTTGCTTTTTTGCGGCTGCTTCTTCTATCCGCATTTTAGGTATTCCCGCTTCTATAGCCTTGGTCATGCCTCCTAGCTCTTCTACTTCTTGTATCAAAGTCCACGCTTTTTGCACCAATTGTTGGGTTAGCCATTCTACATAATAACTTCCTCCCCAGGGGTCTACTGTTTTAGTAATTTTAGTTTCTTTTTGTAAAAAAATTTGTGTATTTCTTGCAATACGTGCAGAAAAGTCGGTGGGTAACGCAATGGCCTCATCTAAGGCATTGGTATGCAAGCTCTGCGTACCTCCAAATGCAGCGGCTGTGGCTTCAATAGTAGTACGTGCTACATTATTAAATGGATCCTGTTCGGTAAGACTCCACCCACTAGTTTGACAGTGCGTTCTTAACGCCATAGATTTTGGATTCTTTGGATGAAACTCCTTAACCAATTTGGCCCATAACATTCTCCCAGCTCGCAATTTGGCAATTTCCATAAAGTGATTCATACCAATGGCCCAAAAGAATGACAATCGCGGAGCAAAACTATCAATATCCAAACCTGCTTTGAGCCCAGTTTTAATGTATTCTATACCATCTGCTAGGGTGTACGCTAATTCAATATCTGCTGTAGCTCCGGCCTCTTGCATGTGATAACCAGAGATACTTATACTATTAAATTTAGGCATATGTTTACTGGTAAAAGCAAAAATATCGGCTACTATTTGCATAGACGGCTTAGGCGGATAGATGTAGGTATTGCGTACCATAAATTCTTTAAGAATGTCGTTTTGTATGGTTCCCGCTAGTTTGCTTAGTGGTACTCCTTGCTCTTCAGCAGCTACTATATAAAAAGCCATAATAGGAAGTACTGCCCCGTTCATAGTCATAGAAACCGACATCTTATCTAAAGGAATACCGTCAAACAAAATTTTCATGTCTGCCACACTATCAATAGCTACTCCGGCTTTCCCTACATCGCCCACAACGCGTTCGTGGTCACTATCATATCCCCTATGGGTAGGTAAATCAAAAGCAACAGATAATCCTTTTTGTCCTGCGGCTAAATTTCTACGGTAAAAAGCATTGCTTTTTTCGGCAGTAGAAAATCCTGCATACTGCCGTATAGTCCATGGTCGCTGCACATACATGGTAGCATAGGGGCCGCGAAGATAGGGAGGAGTACCAGCGGCAAAGTTGAGGTGTTCTAAGTGTGCTGCATCCGAATTATGATACTGTTTTTTCAAAGGAAGATGCTCCGCAGTAAAAAAGCGCTCTTCCTCTTTTTCCTCCTTTCCAATGGCATTGGAAGAACCTGCTTTTAAGGTAATATGTTGCATCGCTTTTCTACTCATCGTTCAATCTTTTTTGCTCCAACGACTCGGCTAGGCGTCTTTCAATAAGCGGTTCAATAAGTGTTTTACGCACGTTTTTTTGTACAAAAGGATGAAGTTCCAAGCTTGTTTTCATTAGATCTGCAGGGTTGGTATAGGCATTTGTACCTACCAAGGTTTCTTCACCAGAATCAAAAGCTTGCTGTTCCTTCTGGGCACTTTCTTTTATTTTTTTCTGAATGGTGAGCGACTTTAATTGTTTTAGGAAACCGCCACCAGCCTCTATAGTTTTAAAAAGCACTAAGGCTTTTTCTGCCAATTGTTTCGTCAGGGATTCAATATAGTAGCTGCCATCAGAGGGATTTTCTACCTGATCAAAATAACTTTCTTCCCTTAAAATTAATAATTGATTACGTGCTATTCGGGCACCAAAGTCATTGTCCTTATGGTAAATGGCATCGTATCGTAAATTACATATGGTATCTGCACCTCCTAGAATAGCAGCCATACATTCTGTAGTGGTACGTAACATATTGGTGTTATAGTCGTATAGCGTTTTATTGCGTTTGGTGGGAGTAGCAAGAATATGACAGGCTTGGGTTACCTTATATTCTTCGGCTACAGTTTGCCATAGCCATCGAAGGGCACGGAGCTTGGCAATTTCAAAAAAATAATTCGTTCCTATCGCTACATTAAAGCATATTCCTGGGAAAGGACTTTTAGCAAAATGGTGTAAGTACTCATGGCCGTGTGCTACCGCATAGGCCAATTCCTGAACCATATTGCCCCCCGCATTTTGATATAAGGCCATATCTACACTCAAAGGGCTTACCCCAGTATTTGTATTGCATAAGCTTACAATAGCCTCTAACTGTTTATGGTCTTCCTGTAGGTTAGTGTACCAGTTTCCTTGTTTTGCTAAATGACCAATAATATCGGAATGAAAATAAAAGACCCCTTTATTTTTTTTCTGAATTTCTAGTAACTGAGCAATGTAATCTGCAGCTAAAAATTGCAACCTAAAGTGAATAACCACCTGCTCTAGTGGGATGCCTTTCAGTAATTGCACAGGGTCTATAGTGTCTGAGGGAATACTAAATTGAAGACTTTGAACGCCTTTTCGAATAACTTCTTGCGCTTTACTATTGGCTGTGATTACCTCCAGACAATAGATGGCTTCCCCAATTTTCCATGCCTTTTTATGGGAAGCTGGTGGGGGTGTTATATTTGCTATATCTTCGGCATGGTAGAAGGGTTTTACCTTAATTCCTTCCGGAGATTCCCAAACCAATTTTTCATTATAGTCCTCACCTTTAAGCGCTACCTGAATTTGTTGTTTCCAGGCTTTTGCACCTACGGCTTCAAAATGGTCAAAAAGTTTAGTGCTGCTCATTTTCTTCCAATTTTAAACTGTCTTCGTATTCTATAATGTATATTTCTTCTTTTTTCTTTTTGTGATAGTACTGTTCTCTAGCGAATTTTTCTAATTCCTTAGGGTCGGAGAGTTTTTCAATAATTTTTTTATCCTCATCAATTTCATTCTGTAAGTACTCTTTTTTCTTTTCTAGCTTTTTAATTTCCTTGGATAGCTCGCGGTGTATTAAATAGGAATTGGTATCAGCAAAGAGCATCCATATTACAAAAACAGTGAGTACTACTAAGTAAATATTAGTTGCTATACCAAACCATTTTTTATCTCTAAGATCCTTGGAATCCATCTATTAGCTTAATTTTTCATTAATAATGGTTCGTACAATATCTACTGCAACAGTAT
>CAZWVO010000232.1:0-4322 GCA_964637535.1 uncultured Flavobacteriaceae bacterium | reverse complement strand
CCATAGCATAAGTAGGTTAAGTTCATGGTAAGATTTGGGGCAAAAAAGGTGGAGACTTCTCCACCTTTTTTATTTTATATCCCTTCGAAAAAGTCTTTTTTTTATCCTCTTTTTAAGACCTCTAATACCTACTTAACGTATTTCAACGCTTTAAAAAGACATTCGTCTAAAACCTTTTTTCCTTCTTAAGCTTTAGCATACATTTGTAGAACCATAGCATAAGTAGGTTAAGTTCATGGTAAGATTTGGGGAAAAAGGGTGGAGCGTGCTCCGCCCTTTTTATTTGCTGAAAATCAACTGTTTAGAGAAATTTATACCCTTTCCACTCGCTCCATTCCCTTTAAAATCCTTAAAATTTCCCAAAATTCCTTTGTTATTTAACACAATACCAGTAATTTAGTATTGCCATAGCATAAGTAGGTTAAGTTTATGGTAAGATTTGGGACGAAAAGGGTGGAGACTTCTCCGCCCTTTTCTATTTAAAAAAACCAAATAAAAAAACCATCTTACAAATTGCAAGATGGCCTTTCAAGTTTTGTTTTAAAAAACCTACTTGTTGTCGTTATAAATCTCAGTTACTCTTTCCCAGTTAATTACATTAAAAAAGGCATTAATATAATCTGGTCTTCTATTCTGATAATTTAAATAATAGGCATGTTCCCAAACATCTAATCCCATAATAGGAAACCCTTCACAACCACTTCCTGGCATTAAAGGATTATCTTGATTAGGTGTAGAGCATACTTCTACCTTACCCCCTTTATGTACACAAAGCCATGCCCAACCAGAACCAAACCTAGTTGCAGCCGCCTTAGCAAATGCATCTTTAAACGCGTCAAAAGAACCAAAGGCGGCATCAATAGCATCCGCCAATTCTCCGCTAGGTGCTCCACCACCTGTTGGCGACATCACTTCCCAGAACAAACGGTGGTTGTAAAACCCGCCTCCATTATTTCGCACTCCACCATTAGTCATATCTAAGTTTGTAAGAATGTCTTCAATAGAACTAGAAGCTAAAGTCGTTCCTTCTATAGCAGCATTCAATTTTGAAGTATATCCGTTATGGTGTTTCGTATGATGTATTTCCATGGTTCTGGCATCAATATGTGGTTCCAATGCATCGTATGCATAAGGTAATTTTGGTAATTCAAAAGCCATAATATTATTTTTAGATGTTAATTTTTACTGTCTCTCAAAATTACAGCTTTATCGGACAATTTCAATTAAATATTTGTAAAGAACTGTGGTGTATTCCGTAATTTGCAAAGAAAAACAGGTGCAAGAGGCTCCCTATAAAATTTACAACGCTTCCGCAGGTTCAGGAAAAACTTTTACCCTTGTAGCTGCGTACCTCAAACATTTACTTGCTTCTCCCGAAAATCAAAAATTTAGACACATCTTAGCTTTAACCTTTACTAATAAGGCGGTAAATGAGATGAAAGAGCGCATCTTGGAAAGCTTATATGCCTTTAGCACACTTAGCCCTGAAGTGGACACGCCGGAAATGCTAAAAGTATTGGCAAAGGAGCTTGGTGTATCTGTAGCAATATTAGGTGCACGCTCTGGGAAAGTGCTTAGGGCAATACTGCATAACTATGCTTATTTTGATATTTCTACTATAGACAAATTTAACCATCGGCTTATTCGCACCTTTGCCAAAGACCTTAAACTTCCTCAAAATTTTGAAGTAGTTCTAGACACCGATGCCTTAAGAGATGAAGCGGTAAACAGGTTAATCGATAAGGCGGGGACAGACACCAAACTTACCTCCGTTTTACTAGATTTTGCTTTAGAAAAAATTGATGGAGACAAAAGCTGGGATATTGCCTTTGATCTTAGCAAAATTGGAACCCTTTTATTTCAAGAAAACGAACGTGTTCATCTTCAAAAAAACAAAAGCAAAACCCTTGATGATTTTATTGAGCTAAAAAAGCTTTTAAATGGTGCCATTTCAAAAACTGCTAGAGAAATTGATGCCGGAGCTACTCAAATTCTTCAACTCATAACGGCACATGGTTTATCGTTTACTGACTTTAGATCGGGTTGGTTTCCCAAGTTCATTTTAAAACTGCAACAAGGCAATTTTGATGTTGATTTCAATTCTGGATGGAAACAGAATTTTGATCAAAATCCGCTTTATACAAAATCTTGTTCGGAAGAAACTAAATCGGTATTAGACCGTTTACACCCTCAATTTTCTGCTCTTTTTACGGCTATTAAGACCAATGTTTACACATTGCAACGTCTAAAAAATGCCTATACTAATATATTGCCCTTTACCTTAATCAATCTTATTGAACAGGAAATACAGACCTTGCTGCAAGAACAAGATCAATTACATATTTCTTCCTTTAATACCCTTATTGCCAGTCAAATTAGAGATCAGCCAGCACCGTATATCTATGAACGGCTAGGTGAAAAGTACCGGCATTATTTCATAGATGAATTTCAAGACACCTCTCAAATGCAGTGGAACAACCTAATTCCGCTCATAGGAAACGCTCTAGAAAGTGAAAATGAGCAAGGAGCATCTGGAAGCCTATTACTAGTGGGAGATGTAAAACAGGCCATCTACCGCTGGAGAGGTGGTAAGGCAGAACAATTCTTAGACCTTCTTAACAAGGAGGTAAATCCGTTTTTTATCCCTCCAGAAATTGCTTCCCTACCTACAAATTATAGAAGCTATAGCGAAATTATTGCCTTTAATAATGCGTTCTTCTTGGCTACCTCATCCTTTCTAAATAACGGCAGCTACCAACAGTTATTTGCCGCAGGCAGTAAACAGACATTCAATGCCAAAATTGGGGGCGGAGTGCAGCTCACTTTCTTAGAAAAAGCAGAAAGCAAAACGGAGGATGAACTGTATTGCGAAAATGTATTGCATACCATACAAAATGTAAGAGCCAACAACTTTGATTTTAATGATATTTGTATCCTTACCAGAAACAATAAGCATGGCGTTGTTATTGCTCAGTACCTAACTGCACAGGGTATACAAGTAGTATCCTCGGACACTTTATTGCTTCGCAATTGCCCTGAAGTATTGTTTTTAGTGCAACTGCTTATGTTTAGTGTGCACACTACAGATATGGAAATAGCATATGCTATTCTTCAATACGTATTTAAGGAGGCAGATGATTCGCATACCCCCATAGTAGAAAATTTGAACAATGTACCCCAGTTTTTACTTCAGCAATACGGTTTTGATATTTTGGTGCTGCATCAATCTTCTGTCTATGATGGTTTAGAATATGCGATTAGACAGTTTGCCTTAGCCGGTATCTCAGACGCATATACAACCTTTTTTATGGATACTGTTTTAGAAGTAGAGCAAAAAGAAGGAACAAGCATTCAAGCTTTTTTAAGCCATTGGGAAAAGAAAAAAGAACAATTGAGCATTACTGCTCCAGAACAGCCTCAAGCGGTGCAGTTAATGACCGTTCATAAATCTAAGGGCTTAGAATTTCCAATCGTAATCTTTCCCTATGCTAACGCCGAAATATATCGTGAAAAAGATGCTAAGTTATGGTTGCCGGTAGATAAAAAATCATATGCTGGCTTTGAGGAACTTTTAATAAGCCAGAACAAACAGGTACTCCATTACGGTACCCAAGCAGAAAAAGCATACGAATTAGCACAACATCAGTTAGAACTAGACGCGTTTAACGTACTATATGTAGCTCTTACGAGAGCCATAAATCAACTTTATATTATTACCAAAAAAGAAGTAGACAAACAGGGGAACGCAATTACTACCAAATACTCGGGTATTTTTATGCATTATCTTCAGCAAAAGGGACTTTGGAATGAGGATAAACTTACCTATAGCTTTGGCGTTTTTGATATTAAGCCTGAAAATACTACTCTAAAACCGCAAAACAACATCCCGTATTTGTATGCTTTTAAAGACCGCCCTGGATTTCGCATTTTAGCAAAACAAGGGATGCTCTGGGATTCTGACCGGCAACAAGCTCTGGAACAGGGGAATCTTATTCACTATGCCATGAGTTTTGTAACTACGCATTCAGAAGTTCCCTCAGTGCTTAACCGGTTAAGAAGCCAAGGGGTGCTTAGCGCAGCAGAGCTCTCTTATGTAGCGGCTAAAATGGAGCAAATAACGCAACATCCGGAACTAAAGCGCTTTTATGAAGCAGGGCTTCTTATTAAAAATGAAAAAGACATTATTACTAAAAATGGATTAATTTTACGCCCAGATAGAGTGCTTATTGCGCACAAAAAAGCTACTATTATAGACTATAAAACAGGAAAACCGAACACCAGCTACCATGAGCAATTGCATCAATATGCAAATGCATTAGAGG
>CAZWVO010000231.1:0-4324 GCA_964637535.1 uncultured Flavobacteriaceae bacterium | reverse complement strand
CATCTAAAAAATATCTTACATTTGAAAAGACAGTATTTCCATTTCTTTATAGCAATAGAATATTCTTTAAGGCATAATATCGTTAAAAACATCACATATGAGTAGTAAAGCATCATTTATCAAAGATCTTTCTTTGCCCGCTATGGCGGCGCCAATGTTCCTTATTTCTGGCCCCAGGCTAGTCATAGAATGTTGTAAAAATGGTATTGTGGGTACTTTTCCTGCGCTTAATCAGCGTACCAGCGAAGGTTTTGAAGAATGGCTTATTGAAATTAAAACGGCATTGAAGCAATATGAGGAAGAAACTGGGAAAAAACCCGCTCCTTTTGGGGTTAACCTTATAGTTCATCAGACCAATCCAAGACTACAAGCAGATCTTGAGTTATGTATGAAACATAAGGTTCCTTTAATTATAACTTCTTTAGGCGCCGTTTCCCAGGTTGTAGATGCTATTCATAGCTATGGTGGTTTAGTTTTTCATGATGTAATTAAAAAAAGACACGCGCAAAAAGCGTCTGAAGCAGGAGTAGACGGACTTATATTAGTAGCTGCAGGAGCAGGGGGCCATGCAGGGACTTTGAACCCTATGTCTTTAGTAGCTGAAATTAAAAAATTCTACAACAAGACCATTCTTCTATCTGGTTGCATTAGTACGGGAAGAGATATTGCCTCGGCTATGCAAATGGGAGCAGACCTAGCCTACATGGGAACTCGTTTTATTAATACCGAAGAAAGTAAAGCTCCGGAAGAATATCGTAAAATGATAATAGAAGCTGGGGCAAGTGATGTAGTCTATACTGCGGCCATTTCTGGGGTACATGCCAATTTTCTGGGAGCAAGCCTTAAGGCTGCCGGTATTACCGAAGAAGATTTAAAAAAAGATACTAAAATAGACTTTGGAAAAGAATTAGATACTGAGGCAAAGGCTTGGAAAACCATTTGGTCTGCAGGTCAGGGTGTTGCTACTATCCATAACACAGAAACTGTTGCGGCCTTAGTAAATACCCTAAAAACAGAGTTTAAAGAGGCTATTGAAGCGCAGCAGGCGCTGCTACATCTATACCCTAAATAGGCAAAGCACCAACTATAGATAGCTTAACTAATGGTGATATAAAGCTGCTAATGCCAGTACTAAAAACTTCTTATAACCCGCCATTTATTTTTAAAAATGGCCATTTTTCTACCATCTACTCCGGCCTGTTTAGAACCGTAAATGGAGTGGTACAAAAAAGAGAACGCATAGATTTACCTGATGGCGATTTTTTAGACTTAGATTGGAGTTATGCTCATACTACAACAACCAAACTAGCCATTCTCTTGCATGGCTTAGAAGGAAATGCACAGCGTCCTTATATTACAGGAAGTGCAAAACAATTTAACTTGGCCGGAATAGATGCTTGTGCGGTAAATCATAGGAGTTGTAGTGGCGAAACCAATAGGTTATTTAGATCGTATCATTCTGGAGCTACGGAAGATTTAATAGCGCTAATAACATACATTTTAGAAACTAAATCTTACCAAGAAATAGTTCTTAAGGGCTTTAGTCTTAGTGGTAATCTTGTGCTCAAATACCTAGGAGAAGGCAACCCTATTCCTAAACAAATAAAAGCAGCTATTGCGGTGTCTGCTCCTTGTCAATTGTACAGCTCTTTAACTGCGCTTTTACAAGTAAAAAATATCTTATATGCTCAGCGGTTTAAAAAGCATTTAATTCAGAAATTACGCCTTAAACAAAACTATTTTCCAGAATTGATTTCCGACGCGGATATTAAAAATGTAGTTTCTTTAAAAGATTTTGACGATATATATACAAGTAAAGCGCATGGCTTTAAAGATGCAATGGATTATTACACCCAATGTAGTTCCTTGCAATTTTTATCTCATATTACTACTCCAACATTAATCATTAATGCACTTAACGATTCGTTTATTGGTCCCGAGTGTTATCCCTTTAAAGAAGCAAAAGAAAATCAAAATATATACCTAGAAACTCCTAATTATGGAGGTCATGTTGGGTTCTACCCCAAAAAAAATGCTACCTATACAGAAAAGAGAGCATTAAAGTTTCTGAACGAAGTGCGTTAACTCTTTGTATTTATTATATTAGCGTCTTTAAACGTTGATTACATGAAAAAACTATTGACCATTATGGCAATCACCGCTTTCTTGGTAAGTTGTGGTGAAAAAAAAGAGGAAAAGAAAGACGGTTTTGAAATGAACCGCACTAAAACAGAAAACACAACGTCAAAAACTTCTGCTGGTGTTCCCGTAGATATGGATAATAAGGGTATTGGTCCCATTACTTCGGTTACTTTTGGGGATGAGATTGATGCGGATTTAGCCGCTGCCGGAGAAAAAAGTTTTAATACCGTCTGTATTGCATGTCACATGGCCGAAACTAGAGGTATTGGACCAGCAATGAAAGGTGTCTATGAAAGAAGAAGTCCAGAATGGGTGATGAATATGATTTTAAACCCTACTGAAATGCTAGATAAGGATCCCATTGCTATAGCATTACTAGAAGAATACAATAACGCTATTATGACTCCTAGTACGCTTACAGAGGATGAAGCAAGGGCGGTAGCAGAATACCTTAGAACCTTATAAAACTGTTATTCATATATAAAACGCCTAGCTCCTGTAGTTAGGCGTCTTTTTTTCTGATGTTGTATTACATCTCCCAAATATTAAATGGGCGTGTAATTTTTGTATCTCCTTTTTTCGGTTTGTCTGTAACCACTTTGTAAGTAGGATCTTCTAACACGTTAACCTCTATAATCTTATCTGCATTAGCCAATAATCTTCTGCAATCTTTACTAAGGTGTTTCAGTTGTACCTTCTTACCCAACTTGTGATAGCGTTCCGTAATCTTGTTAAGGGCTTCAATACCCGACATATCTGCAACTCTACTCTCCTTAAAATCTATTATAACCTCGTTAGGATCGTTTTGCACATCAAACTTTTCTGCAAACAAGGTAGTAGATCCAAAAAATAGCGGACCGTATATTTCATAATGTTTCACTCCTTCTTCATCTGTGTATTTTCCTGGCGCGGATACGTTTTGCATTTTCCCAAGAATACGCCAAGGCAGAAATAACCACTCCAAGTAATACAGCAATGGCAAGGTTATGTGTAATAGCCGTAATTAATGTTACTAAAACCATTACAATGACATCTGAATTGGGCATTTTACGGAAGGTTTTAAAACTGGCCCATTCAAAAGTACCAATAGCTACCATAAACATAAGTCCTACCAGAGCTGCCATAGGTAAACGCTCTATTAAACTAGACCCAAACATGATAAACACCAATAACATTACTGCTGCGGTAATACCAGAGAGTCGTGCACGAGCCCCGGCAGAGGTATTAATTAAACTTTGACCAATCATTGCGCAACCCCCCATTCCAGATAAAAAACCAGAAAGAATATTTGCGGTTCCTTGCGCTACACATTCCTTATTTCCACTACCTCGGGTTTCGGTAATTTCATCAATAATATTTAGGGTTAAAAGACTTTCTATAAGTCCAACCCCTGCAACAATTGCTGCATATGGAAATACAATTTTAAAGGTTTTTAAAGTAAACGGTACCTGTGGTATGGAAAGGGACGGAAATCCACCTTTTATAGTTTCTCCTTCCTTCATGGTATCTGCTACGGTAAGGGTATCTACTCCAAAGCCTAAAACAATAGCCGACACCACTAAAATGGCAACTAAGGATGAAGGAACAGCCTTTGTGATTTTGGGTAAGCCCCAAATAATAAGCATGGTAAGCAAGGTAAGACCTAGCATTGTATATAGTGATAGTCCGCTAAGCAATTCTCCAGATTCTTTTTGATAAAAATTAGGGAATTGAGCCATGAAAATAATAATTGCTAAACCATTAACAAAACCAAACATAACGGGTTGCGGCACCAGTCTAATAAATTTTCCCAAACGTAAAAACCCTGCAGTAATTTGCAACACTCCTGCAATAATTACGGTGATAAAAACATAGTTTAGAATCGTATTTGGTTCTATTCCCGGAAAATGACGTTTTAATTCTAGAATAAGCCCAATAAAGATAACTGCAACTGCCCCGGTAGCTCCAGAAATCATTCCCGGTCTACCTCCTAAAACGGCCGTTACTAATGCCAGTACAAAGGCCGCATACAAGCCCGTTAAAGGCGAAAATCCAGGAATTAATGCAAAGGCAATTGCCTCTGGCACCAGTGCCAAGGCTACCGTAAGGCCAGAAAGAATCTCTGTCTTGTAATTAACCTTTTGTTTAAAATCAAATAAATTGAGATACTTCTTCATGGCTAAGAATATAAGCCCGCAAAAAT
>CAZWVO010000230.1:0-4330 GCA_964637535.1 uncultured Flavobacteriaceae bacterium | reverse complement strand
TCTTAGTACTGTATAAATGACAGTTTTTTTTTCTAAACGTTACGTTACTTTGTACATTTTAACATCAAAATTAACATATGCACAAAACCCTCGTTTTTGGGGCGTCCTTAAAACCTCATAGATACAGCAATATTGCAATTAAAAAACTGGTAGAGAAACTAGTACCAACAGAGGCATTTGGTTTAAGAAATGGAATCGTCTCTGACGTACAAATAAAGACCAATTTAAACGATTTTCAAAATATAGATACCATAACTTTATATATTAACCCTCTTAGGCAAGAAGAATACTACAAACAAATTATAAACCTCCGGCCTAGGCGTGTAATTTTTAATCCAGGTACGGAAAATTCAACTTTTTATGGCTTACTAGAGAAGGAGGGAATACAGGTAGAAGTTGCTTGTACCTTAGTGCTTTTAGCAACAAACCAATATTAGCTGACTAATAAATAATTACGGGAATCAAGTGATTGTGGCCAAGGAATCCCAGTTGTATTCAGTATCAATAGATCGTATGAGAAGCGGAGTTTAATTATACTGTTTTTATGCCTTGCGAAGTGAAGATAAAATTATACCTCGACCTATTTTATATCTTTTTTACGAATCACTCCTAATCCAATAAAAGTCAATAAACCATTTACCACCAAAAGTTCATAGCCAAATGCATAATACTTAGAGCCAGCGTATTTTGAAGCACAATCCCAGGCATTTACAGTGCAACCTTCTAAACCAAACCCATTAGCATAGGCAAATAAGGTAGGGCTATTTGTAATTAAAATAGTTAAAAGGATAGACGATAATGCTACGATCCATACATAATTATCTTTGACTTGGTATGATGTAAAAATTCCAAAAGCAAACAACCCCAATAGCGGTCCATAGGTATACGCAGCTATGGTAAGCAGGCCATCTATTACATTACGGTCTAATACATGCTTGAAAATGATAATCACTACAATTAAAAGAAGGCTCATGCCTATATGTGTCTTTTTCCGAAGTGCTTTTTGCATCCCTTGGGGCCTTTTTTCAATTCCTAAAAAATCTACACAAAACGAGGTGGTTAAAGAAGTTAAAGCGCTGTCCGCACTGCTGTAAGCGGCTGCAATTAGACCTAAAAGAAAAGTGATGCCTACGGTAATACCCAAACCACTGTTTAAGGCTATTTCTGGGAAAAGTAAGTCAGATTTTGGCGCGCCATCCATAAGCGGTGTGGCAATATTAAATTTACCTGCATAAATAAAGAGGAGTGCGCCAAGTAACAAAAAGACAAAGTTAACAACCACAAGCACTAGACTAAAAGACACCATGTTTTTTTGAGCGTCTTTAAGGCTTTTACAGCTTAGGTTTTTTTGCATCATATCTTGGTCTAGCCCCGTCATGCATATGGTAATAAACATTCCTCCTATAAATGATTTTATAAAATGATTTCGCGCAAAGAAGTCATCTGTAAACAACATGGTATTGTATTGTTTTAACTCTTCTGAGGCTAAGAATTCTGTAAGACTCCATTCTAATTTAAGATTGATAAAATAAATGGATAAACCTACAGATAAGAGCATAAATAGGGTTTGTAAGGTATCTGTCCATACAATGGTTTTAATACCACCTCTAAAGGTGTAAATCCATATGAGTAAAATGGAAATTGCTACGGTTACTTCAAAGGGTACTCCCCATTCATCAAAAACAAATTGCTGCAGTACGATGGCTACTAAAAACAATCTAAAAGAAGCGCCTAACACTCTGGAAACAAAAAAGAAAAACGCTCCTGTTTTATAACTAACATTACCAAAACGCTGTGCTAAATATTCATATATGGAAGTGACATTTAACCTGTAATAAATAGGAAGAAGCACGTAGGCAATCACAAAATACCCTACTAAATACCCAAAAACCACCTGCATATATCCAAACTTTGCCCCTTCAACAGCTCCTGGAACAGAAATAAAGGTCACACCAGAAAGTGAAGTGCCTATCATTCCAAAAGCGACCAGATACCAAGGCGATTGTTTTCCTGCCTTAAAGAAATCGATATTAGAATCATTTTTTCCGGTAAAATAGGAGATGAGTAGAAGTAGTAAAAAATACCCGCAAATAAGGAGTAAAATAAGGGTAGACGTCATATGATATGTAATTTCTAATGCAAAGTACAAAAACTTAGAATAGGAATAGAACAGTGTATAGATGCTAAAAAAAATGGAATAATGTTGTATTTTTAACCACATAAATATCCGAATGGAATTCTCTTCAAAGCTTTTAGAAAATGCGGTTTATGAAATGTCGCAGTTACCGGGTATCGGGAAACGTACTGCACTGCGTTTGGTATTACATTTGCTACGGCAACCTAAAGAGCAAACACAAGAATTAGCGAATGCCTTAACTGGGCTTAGAGCCGAAATTAAGTTTTGTACTAACTGTCATAATATTTCGGATACGGCAAGCTGTGAGATTTGTGCAAACCCAAAACGAGATGAAACCACGGTATGTGTAGTAGAGGACATCCGAGATGTAATGGCAATAGAGAGTACCGGACAATATCAAGGCTTATATCATGTTTTAGGAGGTAAGATATCGCCCATAGAAGGAATTGGTCCGCAAGATTTGACCATAGCTTCATTAATAGAAAAGGCGCAAAGAGGAAAGGTTAAAGAACTTATTTTTGCCTTAAGTTCTACTATGGAAGGGGATACCACGAACTTTTACATATACAAACAGTTATCAGGATTAGCGGTGAAGACCTCTACCATAGCAAGAGGCATTGCAGTAGGTGATGAATTGGAGTATGCAGATGAAGTTACCCTTGGCCGAAGTATCTTGAATAGAATTCCTTTTGAAAATGCGATAAAGGCATCTTAAAGTTTGTTTAAAAATTGTATTAAATTCAAAAATCAGCTATTTTTTTAATTATTTTTGCGTAAAATATTACAAAAGAGCATTTAGAATATCAATATGTCAAAATTTGAACTAAAACTACCACAAATGGGTGAGAGTGTTGCAGAAGCAACACTAACTACATGGTTGAAAGAAATAGGCGATACCATTGAGATGGATGAAGCTGTTTTCGAAATTGCTACGGACAAAGTAGATTCTGAGGTCCCTAGTGAAGTAGATGGAGTGTTGATTGAAAAGTTTTTTGAGGTAGATGATGTTATTAAGGTAGGGCAAACTGTTGCGGTAATTCAGCTAAATGGTGCTGAAGACGCACAAGAAGATAAAATTGAGCAGGCATCTAAAGAGGTAGAAGTACCCGTTGCAGCGGAGGCTTTAGAACAAGATATACATGCCGTAAAGGAAACTGTGACAGCACCGGTAGCAGCTGGAGAAACAGTTACTAGTAATGCAGAACGATTTTACTCTCCGTTGGTAAAGAATATTGCCAAACAAGAAGGTATTACGCAAGTAGAACTAGATGCCCTCATAGGAACAGGAAAAGAAGCAAGGGTTACCAAGAATGATATATTAGCTTATGTAGCAACTAGAACTGATGGAGCTGCTCCCGTGGCGAATCCTGCAGTTAGCTCAGCTATGGTGCCTGAGAAAAAAGAGATACAACAGCCCGTTTCTAAGGCTGTGGTTGCGCCCATTGCTACCCAACAAGGAGAAGAGGTTATTCCAATGACCAGAATGGGGAAACTTATTGCAAAGCATATGACGGCTAGCGTTTCTACAGCTGCACATGTACAGAGTTTTATTGAGGTAGATGTGACTAATGTGGTAGCTTGGAGAGCTAAGGTTAAAAAGAGTTTTGAGGATAGAGAAGGAGAAAAATTGACCTATACACCCCTATTTATGGAAGCTGTTGCAAAGGCGTTAAAGAACTTTCCTATGATGAATATCTCTGTAGATGGAGAAACTATTATTAAGAAAAAAAATATCAATATTGGAATGGCAGCCGCCCTGCCAGATGGCAACCTTATTGTACCCGTAATTAAGAATGCAGATCAGCTTAACCTAGTAGGAATGGCAGCAGCGGTTAATGATTTGGCCAATAGATCTAGAAACAATGCGCTAAAGCCAGATGAAGTACAAGAGGGAACCTATACCGTTACTAATGTAGGTACTTTTGGCAGTGTTTTAGGTACTCCTATTATTAACCAACCCCAGGTAGGAATACTAGCTTTAGGAGCTATCCGTAAAGTGCCTGCGGTAATTGAGACCGAAGAAGGAGATTTTATCGGTATTAGAAGTAAAATGTTCCTGTCGCACAGTTATGACCATAGGGTGGTAAATGGTGCTCTTGGTGGTATGTTTGTAAAATTTGTTGCAGATTACCTCGAGGCTTGGGATGTGAATAGATCAATATAAACTTGAACGAACTATAAGTTATATTATGC
>CAZWVO010000229.1:0-4340 GCA_964637535.1 uncultured Flavobacteriaceae bacterium | reverse complement strand
ATCCCATAAGATACCATCTCCCTGTTGTCAAAACTACCACTGTGCACATCCGATATTTGCGTAATCTGATAACCATCAAAAGCAGCTGGTAAATCATCAAATTCCAGTGTGTATTTTAAAACTTTAAAATTGTATTTTCCTTTGTACATGCCGTAAAGCAGGGCACCAAAAGGTAGCGCAGCCAAACCAAGCGCAATAGCACTTATAAATCTTCTTCTAGAAGGAATACTAAATTCTGTTGTTGTTTTAGTTAAACGATAAATAGTTGCTGAAATAAGCCTAAAGATATCTTCTGCAAAAAGAACTATAATGGCAATAAACTGAAACGAAATAACGGCTAGTAAAAAACCCACAGCTAGGCTTTTTGGCCTACTTAACACCCGACCAGGAGCTTCCCCCATGGTAAATTGATACACAAAATTTCCTAACACCAGTAGCGTAATCGCCACATATAAGTAGCTAACCCAAGAGTAACGAGATGCCGTTCTAACCCCTTGTAAAACATAAAAACCAATGGCTAAGTAAATGACAATAAAGATAATCCAACGAAGCATATTCGCTATTTTTTACAAATATATTTCTTTCGAATTCCCCCCACTTATGTTTTACCGATTATTTAACGCTTTCTACTACTTGCCTCACCTTTTCCAACTGCGTAACAGCAGTATATCCAGGCGCTAGAAACGCAGAAGAATGCATGGGCACTTTATGATCTACCCCTATTGGACATTGCAATGCCGTACCAGATAAGTGTAGCGCTTTAAAACCTGCTTTTTTAAAGCGTAGCGCATTATCCTTATGAATACCACCACCTGGCATTACAGTACATGTATTAACGGTATTTTGCAGTTCTTCCAGTAACGTTATACCATCAACTGCTTTTTTTTGCTGTCCTGAAGATAGTAAACTATCTATTCCAAGAGGCTCTAGTTGTGCTATAGCGGCAACGGGGTTTTCTACCCAATCAAAGGCTCTATGAAAGGTAAAATGCATATCCTTGGCCGCCTTTCTTAGTATTTTAAGCTGTTCCAAGTCTACGGTAAAATTGGGCGTTAGCACGCCGCATACCACCCCAGCCACTCCGCTATTCTTACAAAAAGCAATATTAGCCTTCATGCTTTCTAGCTCATGCATGGTATAGGTGAAATTTCCGCTTCTTGGACGTATTAAAACATGAACAGGAATGTGTAATGCCTCTTGCACTAAGGCAATTGTCCCAGCAGATGGGGTAATACCTCCTACACCTAGGGCAGCACAAAGCTCAATCCGATCTGCCCCAGCTTCCTGAGCCACTAATGCAGATTCTAAAGAATTGGCACAAACTTCTACCAACATAATTCCTATATTTAGTTGCTTAAAAATAAACAACCCTTTGCCATGAAACGAAGAAAATTCATCAAAAATTCGGCTGCGGGCACTGCCGGACTCGTGTCGGCCCCGTTATTAGCTTCTTGTCAAGAAAAGACAGTTACAGCCAGTAGTGTGCCAGCAACTGCAACAACACCCATTGTAATTGCAACTTGGAACGTGCCAAATGCTACCCAAAAAGCATGGGATATACTTGATAAAAAAGGTACGGCTTTAGATGCTGTTGAACAAGGAGTTATGATGGAAGAAGCCGATGTTAGCAACCAATCTGTAGGTAAAGGCGGCAGACCAGATCGCGATGGCAATGTTACCTTAGATGCCTGTATTATGGATAAGGATGGGAACTGTGGAGCCGTATTATGCATGCAAAATATTACCCATGCAGTTAGTGTAGCTCGTAAAGTAATGGAAGACACACCGCATGTGATGTTAGCAGGCAAAGGAGCAGAACAATTTGCATATGAAAAAGGCTTTGAAAAGGAACTATTGCTAACGGAAAAATCTAGAAAAGAGTGGGTAAAATGGAAAGAAATGGCCAAATATGAACCCATTATTAATATAGAAAACCATGATACTATTGGCATGCTTTGCATAGATCATTTGGGAGATATTGCTGGAGCGTGTACTACTAGTGGCATGGCCTATAAAATTGGAGGGCGTGTTGGCGATTCTCCTATAATTGGTGCCGGGCTTTTTATAGACAATGAAATAGGTGGTGCAACTGCAACCGGTGTAGGCGAAGAAGTGGTACGTACCGTAGGCAGCTTTTTAATTGTAGAGCTAATGCGGCAAGGGAAATCGCCTCAAGAGGCCTGCGAAGAAGGCGTAAAGCGTATTATTGCTAAGAATAAAGATAAGCTCAATTTTCAGATTGGATTTATTGCCGTTAATAAAAAAGGAGAAACTGGTGGGTATTGCATTCAACCCGGGTTTAGTTACCGTACATTTTCCGAAGAAGGGCATACGAATAATGTAGCAAATGCATATATAAAAGCATAGATTCTTTGTAGTTTTAGCGATTCATAAGATTAAGAGTAATGGCAGAACAAAAACGACTTTTTTTACTAGATGCATTTGCATTAATTTTCAGAGGGTACTACGCACTAATTAAGAATCCCAGAATTAACTCTAAAGGCATGGACACTTCGGCCATTATGGGGTTTGTAAATTCTCTTTTTGATGTCATAAAACGAGAGAAGCCAGATTATTTAGCAGTTTGTTTTGACAAAGGAGGAAGTGTAGAACGTACCGCACTTTTTACGGATTATAAAGCCAACCGCGATGAAACCCCGGATGCCATTAAAATTGCAGTACCCTATATTCAAAACATTCTTAAAGCCATGCATATTCCCGTGGTAGAATTAGAAGGTTGGGAAGCCGATGATATTATAGGCGCCTTAGCCAAACAGGCAGAAAAAGAAGACTACAAAGTATATATGGTTACCCCCGATAAAGATTTTGGCCAACTCGTTTCCGAAAATATCTTTATGTATAGACCTGCCCGTATGGGAAACGGTATTGAAATTTGGGGAATTCCAGAAGTGCAAAAACGTTTTGGCGTGGAGCGTCCAGAACAGGTTATCGATTATTTAGGGATGATGGGTGATGCTAGTGATAACATTCCTGGGCTTCCTGGAGTAGGCGACAAAACAGCTAAAAAATTTATAGAACAGTTTGGGTCTATGGAAGCACTGCTTGCCAATACAGATAAGCTGAAAGGAAAAATGAAAGAGAAGGTAGAAGCCAACGCAGAGCTAGGATTACTTTCTAAAAAGCTAGCTACCATAGATATTCATTGTGACGTTACGTTTAATGCCACCGACTATGAAATGTCTACCCCAGATAATGCTAAAGTTCAAGAACTTTTTGAGGAGTTAGAATTTAGACGTCTTCGCGATCAGTTTTTAAAACTATTCTCGGGAGAAACGCCAAATGCATCAACCTCATCTGAAGTAAAAACCACTTCCACCCCAAAAGCAAAAGAAGCTGGCGGCGGACAGTTTTCACTCTTTGGCAGCGATGGACAAACTACTTCTGCAACCCAAACCGAAATAACAGCTAGAAAAACCATCAAAACGGTTTCTCATTTATATCAGAGCGTGGCACCTGGAATGGCCATGAAGCTTTTTGTGCAAAACCTAATGAAACAACAATCAGTTTGTTTTGATACCGAGACTACAGGCTTAAATCCCCTTACTGCAGAACTTGTAGGCATTGCTTTTAGTTGGGAGGCCGGAAAAGGGTTTTATGTTCCTTTTCCAGAGAATAAAGAAGAAGCGCAAGCCTTAATAGAGGAGCTAAGGCCCTTTTTTGAAGCAACACAAATTGAAAAAATAGGACAAAATTTAAAATACGATATTAAGGTACTTCGCAAGTACAACCTTACTGTAAAAGGACCGTATTTTGATACCATGTTAGCGCATTATCTAATTAACCCAGACATGCGTCATAATATGGACGTATTAGCGGAAACCTACCTAAATTACACTCCAATATCTATTACCACCCTTATTGGTAAGAAAGGAAAAAATCAACGCTCCATGCGGCAGGTTCCTTTAGAGGAGCAAACGGAGTATGCCGTAGAAGATGCAGATATTACGTTTCAGCTAGCGCAGCATTTTAAGCCCGAACTTGCCGAAGCCAATACACAAGATCTATTTAAAAACATAGAAATTCCATTGCTAGGTGTATTAGCCGATATGGAGCTAGAAGGCATTCATCTGGATACTGAATTTCTACGTTCCTTGGCAGTAGATTTAGATAATGATATTCAAAATTTGACTACCGAAATTTATGATGAGGCTGGTGAAGAATTTAATATTGCATCACCTAAGCAACTTGGAGAAATTTTATTTAACAAACTAAAACTTGTAGAAAAACCTAAAAAAACAAAAACAGGGCAGTACTCTACGGCAGAAGATGTACTTTCCTATTTAGCCAAAGACCATAAGATAATTCAGAATGTTTTAAAC
>CAZWVO010000228.1:0-4345 GCA_964637535.1 uncultured Flavobacteriaceae bacterium | reverse complement strand
CAACACGTGCACTAACTAGAGATGATAAAGTAATTATTATACCCAATCATAAGTTTATAAGTGATGTGGTTTTTAACTATACACAAAATCATAAGACTACCAGAGAAAGTGTTGCTGTTGGTATCGCTTATGGCAGTGATGTAAATTTAGCGACTACAATTCTTATAGAAGTTGCGAAGGCGCATAGGGATGTGCTTAAAAATCCAAAACCCTTTGTTATTTTTGAAGATTTTGGAGATTCAGCACTACAATTTGTATTGCATTTTTATATTACGAATAGTTTTACAGACCCAAAAATAAAGAGTGAAATCAGATATGCGATTGAGGCAAAGTTTAGAGAACATCAAATTAACATTCCGTTCCCACAACGAGATATACACCTGTATCGCAAACAAGATAACTTACCCTAGCCCGGTAACAGCATTATAAAAGCAAGTACGAAATAACGAAAAAAATATGTCAAAAATTTTAGTCATTGAAGATGAGTCAGCCATCCGTAGGGTCTTGGTGAAAATCTTAAGCGAAGAAAGCGATACGTATGTAGTAAGCGAGGCCGAAGATGGTCTTAAGGGGTTAGAACAGATTAAAAAGGAAGACTTTGATTTGGTACTTTGCGATATTAAAATGCCAAAAATGGACGGGGTAGAAGTATTAGAAGCTGCCCGTAAAGTAAAACCCGAAATTCCATTTATCATGATCTCTGGACATGGTGATTTAGATACCGCCGTAAATACAATGCGTTTAGGAGCATTTGATTATATCTCAAAACCTCCAGATTTGAATAGGCTTTTAACTACGGTCCGCAATGCGCTAGATAGAAAAGAATTGGTTGTAGAAAATAAAATTTTAAAAAAGAAGGTAAGTAAGAACTACGAAATGGTAGGGGATAGCAAAGAAATCACTGCTATTAAAGAGATTATAGAAAAAGTAGCCCCTACAGATGCTAGGGTCTTAATTACCGGATCTAACGGTACGGGTAAGGAGTTGGTTGCACATTGGGTACATGAAAAAAGCGCAAGAAGTAGCGCTCCGTTTATAGAGGTTAATTGTGCAGCTATTCCCTCGGAATTGATAGAAAGTGAACTTTTTGGACATGTTAAGGGGGCCTTTACTTCTGCAGTTAAAGACCGTGCCGGAAAGTTTGAAGCGGCCAATAAAGGAACTATATTCTTAGATGAAATTGGTGATATGAGTCTTTCTGCTCAAGCAAAAGTTTTACGTGCGCTTCAAGAAAATAAAATTTCTAGAGTAGGAACGGATAAGGATATTAAAGTAGATGTACGCGTCTTAGCGGCAACGAACAAAAACCTGAAAAAAGAGATTGAAGAAGGCCGTTTTAGAGAAGACCTATACCACAGATTAGCGGTTATTTTAATTAAAGTTCCTGCACTAAATGATAGACGTGATGATATCCCGATATTAATCGACTTTTTTGCTAAGAAAATTGCTTCTGAACAGGGTACAGCACCCAAGAATTTTGCAGCTAAGGCGGTAGATTTGTTGAAAGGATACGATTGGACCGGGAACATACGAGAGCTACGTAATGTAGTAGAACGTTTAATTATTCTGGGAGGAGAAACCGTTACTGAAGGAGATGTGAAAGCATTTGCAAGCAAATAAGATTTACTCTTTGGCTGGGCAATCGCCCAATTCTTTAAGTGCATCTACTATAATTGCTTTTGTTCTAAGGTTAAAGTAACGTTTTGCTTCGGATAAATCTTTACGGAGCAACTCTTGCTCGCAAGTTTCGTGGGTTTTAGACAAAAAAGCACGTACCTCGTTACATTCTACGGAAGCGGTAGCACGACTTACAGAATTCTGAAAATTTATTAAGGTCTGATCTATTTTTTCTTGTAATTCCGGCCCAATGGGTTGGTTCATTTCTTTCTCTAAAGCAACCGCTTCTTTAGTTCCCATAGACAATACATTATTGTTATAAAGACTATTGTGACCATTGTGTTCTACAAGGGCATTTAGGCCTTTTTTGGTATTCTCCAAAGCTTTCATTAAAAGTTTTTTGGAAGTTTCAAAACTAGGAGAGCGGGTAGCCAATTTTAATTGTGCTAAGCCTTCGAAAATACTTTGATTGGCATCTTCACAAGCACATGCGTTTAGCTGTTCTTTGGATTTTTCTATAGCATTAAGCGCCTTATACGCATGATAGCGCGCAATGTTTAATTCTGATGCGTCTATTGCATTTTGTGTTTCTGCATTTACATACTCAATATTAGATCCCGCATACTGGCAGGCGTTATTCACCGTAAAAGAATACGAGATAACAACTGCGAAAAAACCTAAAAGAACGATATGCTTTTTCATTTCTATAGCTTACACCGCGTATTAACGCTAGAATTGCTTGTAATAGGTAAAGATAGCACAGACATGTATAGTGCTTATTTTTTTTCGATAAACTACGGGTTTTAAGGGTGTTTTTGAAAGAATTGAAGGTCAGACTCGTTGAAAAGCAACTTTTTTCTCACAATCATACCCTGACACAGTAAAATATTTTATCTTGAACCCATGAATAATATAAATATCGCCGATTACAAGGTTACTAAAGCCGTAAAACTCGCAGTAAGAGAAACCTTTATTGACCTAAATGCTACTAGAAAAGAACTCAAGAAAGCCTTAGAAAATGTAAGGAAAACATTAGGAGCATTTCAAGATGTGTTGTACGCCCATGGCCAATATGGTGTGCTTATTTGTTTGCAAGGCATGGATACTGCGGGGAAAGATAGTTTAATACGAGAAGTATTTAAAGATTTTAATGCCAGTGGGGTAGTGGTGCACAGCTTTAAGGTGCCAACAGAGCTGGAGCGTAAACATGATTATCTCTGGCGACATTATTTGGCGCTACCAGCAAAGGGTAAATTTGGTGTTTTTAATAGAACACATTATGAGAATGTACTGGTAACTCGGGTTCATCCAGAGTATATTTTGGGCGAGTCCATTCCGGGAGTGCATACAGTGGAGGATGTGAATGAAACCTTTTGGAATAACCGCTTTGATCAAATCAATAATTTTGAAAAGCATTTAGCTCAGAACGGCACTATTATTCTTAAATTCTTTCTGCACCTATCAAAAGAAGAGCAAAAGAACCGCTTGTTACGCAGATTAGATTTGCCGGAGAAACATTGGAAATTTTCTCCAGGAGATTTAAAAGAGCGAAAGTTGTGGGATGCCTATCAGAGATGTTATGAAGAAGCCATTAACACAACCTCTACCTCCCATGCTCCATGGTATGTTATTCCAGCAGATAATAAAAAGGCTGCGCGAGTTGTAGTTACTACAATTATGTTAGAAGAGTTAAAAAAGTATAAAGATATCGCAGAACCTGAGTTGGATGAAGAAATAAAGGCTAATTTAGAATCATATAAAAATCAGTTGAACAAAGAATAAGAAAATGATGAAGCAGGTATTTTGGATTATGCTGTTAGTAACTGTACCCATTTTGGGGCAAACCGATGATGAGAAACAAGTAAAAGCGATATATGATGCCGCCTTAACCCAAGGCAAAGCGTACGATTGGTTGAACCACTTGTCTAATCAAATTGGGGGAAGATTATCTGGATCTATACAGGCAGAACAAGCTGTTATGTATACTAAAGAAGAGTTAGAAGCACTAGGGCTAGATAAGGTGTGGTTGCAACCCGTTAAGGTTCCAAAATGGGTAAGGGGAACGCCAGAGTTTGCCTATATAGAAAGTAGCCCCGGAGTTACTAGCAATGTGCCAATATGTGCTTTGGGAGGTTCCGTAGCAACCCCAGTTGGCGGACTAAAAGCTAATATTATAGAAGTACAAGGAATTGAGGAATTAAAAACGCTAGGGGAGGAAAAAATTGCAGGTAAAATTGTGTTTTTTAATCGACCAATGGACCCTACACAAATTAGTACGTTTACCGCGTATTCGGGATGTGTAGACCAACGCTATTCTGGAGCTGAAGAAGCGGGCAAATATGGTGCTTTAGGAGTTATTGTACGTTCGGTTAACTTGCGTTTAGACGATTTCCCACATACCGGTTCTATGAGTTATGGAGAGACGCCGGTTAAGAATCGTATTCCTGCAGCAGCGATAAGTACAAATGGCGCAGAACTGTTGAGTACTCAGTTAAAGTTAAATCCAGATATTAAGTTTCATTTCAGACAAAATTGTCAACAATTAGAAGATGTAGATTCATTTAACGTTATTGGAGAAATCAGAGGTAGTACCTATCCAAATGAGATTATGGTAGTAGGTGGCCACTTAGATTCTTGGGATTTGGGAGATGGCTCTCATGATGATGGAGCAGGTTGTGTGCAAAGTATGGATGTACTTCGGTTATTGAAAGCATCAGGGTACCAACAA
>CAZWVO010000227.1:0-4345 GCA_964637535.1 uncultured Flavobacteriaceae bacterium | reverse complement strand
GATAGAACTGAATATTAGTATCCAGAACATTCATAGATTTACCATTGATGAAAAGTTTCGCTAAAAAACTCATTTACGTATACAATTAGACCTTTCTAAGGTACAATATAAGACCTTAATTCAGATTAAATTTGTAAAGATTTCGTTTAAAAGCAACAAAAAAAGGAAAGGGTATTAGTTTACCGAGTCCTTTTCTGTTGTTGTTGAATCTTTCTTCTTTTTCTTTTTAAAAAGACTACCTATAATATCCGTTGCTTTTTCTTTTATGGGGTCTTTTACCACTGCCGTAGAATCTGAAGTAGTCCCTGTGGTATCCGCAGCCTGCTTATTTCCTCCCAAAATACCTCCTATTACCTCTTTTACCCCGTTTGTCGATGCTGTAGAATCGTTTTCAGTATTCTTATTTAAAATATCACCTAACAACTCCTCTGCCTTGCCCTTACCTTGGTTAATAAGTTTTTGTTTTTGCACCTCAACCAATTTAGCAGTTAAGGCTTTAACTCCCGAGCTAAGATCTGTTTTTACTTCCGGGCTGGTATAACCGCCTCCTATATTAGCGGTTACAGGAATAGTTAAATCTTCTAAAGCACTATCATCTATTTTAGCAATTAGAGTGTTTACTTCATTACCCAAATACTTGGCAGGCACATCTAAGGTGGCCGTATAACTTAGTTTTTGATCAAAGGTATGGCTTCCTGTTACGTTAATATTTATATCCTCATAAGCAATGGTAAACGGCTTTACCTTTACCTGCCCGTCTTCAAAAGCCAGTGCCGTTTTAAGACCTTTTAGGTTTAATTTATCTACCTTAAGAAAGTTCAGTTTATTGGTTAAGGAGGTCAGTAATTTTTCACTATTCGGGTTAATATTTGTCGCCAATACTTCTGCCAATACCTTCCCGCTTATACTTGCCATATTAGGTGTAAAATCTTCGTTTAAGTTGCCAGAAATTTCAATATCCGAATCTAACTTCCCTTGAAGTGCATTGGCTACAGGAGCTAGTACTTTGAAAAGCTCAAGAGCTTTAAAAGTTTCCCCAATCTTAAAATCGTCCATGCCCAATTTCATTGCAAAACTTGGCGCTTCGTTCTTTGTAGACACTTTACCGTTAAGTGATAAATTTCCATTAAATAAGGAAGACTTCATATTGGTTAACACCGCTTCTTCATCCTTAATTTTCAAAATTCCAGAAACATTCTTTAGGGTAAGATTATCATAAAGTACCGTCTTTGCATTGGCTTTAATAGTACAATCTAAAAAAGAAGGTATTTTAATGGTTTCTTCTCCTGTTGGCGCTGTAGTTTGACTTTCCTCTCCTTCTTTCTCCACCTCAGTTGTTGTTTCTTCAACCATAAAATCGTCTAAAGCAAAGGTATCTGCGTTTAAACTAAAATTCCCTTCTACATTCTCATCATTAAAAACGAATCCCAAAAAATTATTGATGGTACCCACAGCTTTAAAATCTGTTTTTCCTGTGGTACCACTAAGTTCATTTAGGGTAACTGTCTTAGGGTTAAATGTAAGCGAGGACGCGTCTATTAAAACAGGGTTTGGAATTTCTTCAGAAGCGTATTTAAAATTACGTAACGCTAAATTGCCAGACGTTTGGGTGTTTTCGTATTTCTCTTGCTCTACAGAAGCCATATCAAAGGCCGTTGTAATATCTGCATCTAGCAATCCTTTAACATCCATATCTTCTGGCACCGGATACGCCTGTGCTATATTGGCTAAATTCATCTTGGCATCTACATGTGCTTTTACCTTGGGGTTCCCTAGGAGTTCCGTAGCCTTAGCAGTCATATTGAACGTATCTTCATCTATTTTAAAAGACAGCTTATTTACATTTACATAGGTATCTTCTGTTATCCCAGTAGTGTTTGCAATTTGGGTATCAATATTTACCTGGCCAACTGTTTTGGGAAGGTCGGGATATTTAAACGATGCGTTATCCGAGTTAATATTCACATTAAATGTTGGAATATGAGCTTCGTCTACCACACCTTTAAACACGCCAGAAACCTCAAAATTTCCTGTGGTTTTTACATCTGCAATATTTTGCGCATAGGCCTCCGGAATTACTTCCAAGAAATTCTTAAAATCTGTTGATGGTGTTTTAAAATTAACATCGACCTCCTGATTATTTTCATTCACTTGTACAAAACCATCAAAAACTAAGGGCAAATTGTTAATCTTAGCTTCATTTTTTAGAAAGGTATATTTGCTTTCCTTTAGGTCGATACCAATTAAGGCATCTAAGGCAACTTTGTAGTTGTTTAAATAACGCGTACTGTCTAATTCAAAAGTAACTTTTGCATTCGTATGTGTATCTAGTTCCGAAGTCTCTAGCGATAGATCTCCCGTTCCAGAATGATTCATTTCTAAAAGCTCCAAATGCATTCCCGCACTATAATCATCATAGGTAATTTCTGTATTGGTAATTTCATAGGAGGCTAAAGCTAATGTAAAACTCTCCGAACTGTCTTCTTTTGCCCCACTTTCTCCAGTCTCTTTGCCTATATCATAATTGGCATTTTCCGCTGCATCTACCTTAACTCGTATTAAAGCATCATCCAATTTGATGTGGGTAATACGTATAGGGTCTTCTGTACTTTTAAAGAGCTCTTTAACAGACATTTTTAACCTAAGATGTTTTGCCGCAAATAAGGTATCGCCTTCAAACGGTGCTTGGTTAATTAGGACTATGTCTTCTAAGCTAACTTCGGCATTAGGAAAGTTTCCAAATAGGCTTAAATCTGCCTCTGCAAAATCAAAATTGGCATTTATATTGTTGTTTACTTTATTTTTTATAACATCTGCAATCTTCCCTTTGAGCACAAACGGAGCGGCAACTAAAAGTACGATAAACACAAGAAAAACAATACCAATAATCTTTAAGACTTTCCTTTTCATATATTAATTTTTAAGATCATGCGAACGGGGTTATCACAGTATATCATAAGCCTGTATTCTATGAACTTAAAAAAGCGGTAATTATTATGAATCCAAAGTTATTTCCTGGCCTATTTGTAAGTTAAATCGTCTTCTAAAGAGGTAGACAAAAAGATAGAGTAAAGGGGTATCTAAAAATGCAATTAAAACTTTAAACAAGAATCCACTTATTACTAATCCAAAAAAGAGCTCCCAAGGAAGTACCTTAAACACGCATAATAGCCCTACCACAGTAAAGGTATCTATGAACTGCGATAAAAAAGTAGAAAAATTATTGCGAAGCCATAAGTACTTTCCTTTGGTAAGCCTTTTCCAAAAATGGTAAATCGCAATATCCACATATTGGGCTAAAAGATACGCCAACATGGAAGCCAAAACAGCAATAGGGGACAATGCAAACACCTTATTAAAAATATCATCATCTATAGGGGAGGTTGGAATAGCAGGTGCAATATTAGCTAACAGAATAATTCCCATAGAAAAGAAGGAAGCAAAAATACCCGCTGTAACAATCTGATTGGCCTTACGTTTTCCATATATTTCCGAAATTAAGTCCGTGATAAGAAAGGTAATGGGGTAGGGCAAAATTCCTACAGAAAGCTCAAAAATTGGCGCTCCAAAAACAGTGATATCTCCAAAAGGATTCCAATAGAAAAACTTTTGAAAAATAAGGTTAGAGACCACTAAAGAGGTAATAAAGAGTGCCCCAAGATAAAGGTATATGGTATAGGCCAGCTTTTTATCTGCAGTACTCATCCATTATTTAATATCTAATACAAACGGCATTCTAGCCTGAACGCCTTTTTGTTCCATAGCAGCTTTTACTTGCTTCAGAATACCATATGCCTCTGCACCTATTTCCTCTTGTATAAACGCTTCTTTGCTTTTTGTACTAGCGCCTCCTAGGTCTTCCATTAGCTGTTCAAAGCCCGACTTATACTTCGGATATTTATTAATACGATAGGAATCAGTTTCTGCCAAGGCCGCGGCCGCTGCAATAGCATCGTTTAGACCTCCTAATTCATCCACCAAACCTATGCGCTTTGCATCTACACCACTCCAAACTCTTCCCTGTCCAAGGCTATCGGCCTCTGCCACACTTATATTTCTTCCTTCAGCTACCCTACTTAAAAAAGTATCGTAGGTTTGCTCTATCCCTTCTTTAACGGTACTTCTAAACTCTGGCGTCATGGGCTCAAACAAAGAATAATCTACCGCATTTTTATTGGTTCCTACCTGTTCGGCGTTAATTCCTATATCTTCAGCCAACTCGCTAATATTAGGAATTGTACCAAAAACACCAATAGAACCGGTAATAGTAGTAGGTTCCGCATAAATTTTATCTGCACCAACGGCAATATAGTATCCTCCAGATGCGGCCACATCGCCCATAGAA
>CAZWVO010000226.1:0-4355 GCA_964637535.1 uncultured Flavobacteriaceae bacterium | reverse complement strand
TGGGATGGGGATAGTAAGCTGGCTAAATTGACAGTTACTCAAAAACAAGCAAACTAATCAATGGCGTACCACAAAGGCTACTACAGAAGCAGTGTACGCTCTGCTGTTACAAGGTAGTGATTGGTTATCTGTAACCGATGCTGTAGACGTACTTGTAGGAGGTAAAAAAATAGACCCTGAAAAATTAGACGGTGTTAAAGTTGAAGCCGGAACCGGGTATTATAAAACCAGTTGGAATGGAAAAGAGATAGATCCAAAGATGGCTCAAGTGCAGTTACATAAAAAAGGTGATGGAATTGCTTGGGGTGCCTTGTACTGGCAATATTTTGAGGATTTAGATAAGATTACCCCTGCCAAAACTCCACTACAATTAAAAAAGAAGTTATTCCTTAAAAAGAATACCAATACTGGAGAAAAAATAACCGAGATTACAGCAAAAACAGCGTTAAAAGTTGGGGATTTAGTACGTGTGCGAATAGAACTACGATCGGATCGCAATATGGAATTTGTACATATGAAAGATATGAGAGCTTCGGGCTTAGAGCCTATAAACGTGTTTTCTCGTTACAAATGGCAAGATGGTTTAGGGTATTACGAAAGCACTAAAGATGCCAGCACTAATTTCTTTTTTGATTACTTACCTAAGGGGGTCTATATATTTGAATACGACCTAAGGGTAAATAATGCAGGGAATTTTAGCAATGGTATTACCACCATACAAAGTATGTATGCTCCAGAATTTAGCAGTCATAGTGAAGGGGTTAGAGTACATGTAAAAAAATAAACAACCCCTATACCTTCTAGAAGATTGCTCTTAACTTAGCTGAAAGAATGCCATTCCTACGGTAAGGGCAACTCCAATCCCTAAGGCAATTGCTAACATTAACAGTACCTTAGAATTTTGTGTTTTAAAATTCACTAAAGAAAGAGCCTGACCGTTTTTAAGTACAACATAATTTCTTCCAGAGGGTCCTGTTAGGTCCAATTTAGAAATGATATCGTAGGAATCATTTCCTAGCTTAAAATTATGAGGTTTTTTTGCCAACGTAGGTTTTTCTGAGATTTTATTCCCGTTTACTAGTATACATTCATTTCCCAATAATGAATAATGAATCTCTACCCTATGGCTATCCAAATAGTATTCTGCGCACTTTGTCATTCCAATATTACAATAAAAAGGTTCAACCGAAGCGTTGGGGAAGACACCGGCCTTTTCATATAGTGTAGTCTTTAGCAAACTGTTCTCAGGGGTTTGCTTAACTCCAAAATACAGTTGTATTCTAAAGCGATCCCAAAGTACTAAAAGAAATAGAGAAGCAAAAAAAAAGTTTTTAACAATTATAAAAATTACTTGTTAAAGTGTTCTTTACAATTCATGACTAAAATCTCAAATGCGCCTTGTTATGAATACTTTATACTCTACAAATAGAGGCAAAATAGGCTATGACTTTCTTTTGCACTACAGACTCATTTTATCCTTAAAAATATAGGACTGTCTTCTAGAAACTTCTACCTCTTCACCATTATTAAGGGTAAGTTTTAGTTTTCCATTAAACCAAGGTACTACATTTTGTATATGTACGGTATTTACAATTTGTTGTCTATTTGCTCTAAAAAAATGGGTTTCGGGTAATTTATCTTCTATTTGATTTAAAGACTTATACAACATGGGTTTCTTATCCTCAAAAAACACTCTAGTATAATTGCCTACAATTTCAAATAGCACAATATCGGCAATACGCACCAACCAACAAGCTTCTCCATCTTTGATAAAGATCTGACTATTTTCCGTTAATTTTTCCGTACCTCCTTTGCCTAATTCTTTATTTTCCATTTTTACTACAACTTTCGCTATTGCAGTGGCAAAGCGTTTTGCATTAATGGGTTTCAAAAGATAATCTAGGGCGTTGTACTCAAAAGACTTTATGGCGTACTCATCAAAGGCAGTAGTAAAAACTGTGATAGGAACTTCATCTAGCATTTCTAGGAGATCAAAACCATTCTTTTCGGGCATATTAATATCCAAGAAAAGCAAATCTGGCTTCTCTTTTTGTATAAGTTCATAGCCCAAATCTACATTCTCAGCCTCACCAATAAGCACAATTTCTGTATGCTTTTTAATAAGCTCTTTTAGCTCGTTTCTGGCTAATCTAGAATCTTCTACTATTACTGCTCTAATGGTGCTCATGATGTCAAGGGAATTTTAATATCTGCCAATACCTCGTTACTTTCTTCCTTTAAAGAAAAGGTAGCTTTTTTACCATAGAGTAAACCAAGGCGTTGCCTAATATTCTTTAGACCAAGTTGGGTAGATTCTTGGGCTATCCTCAGTTTCCCGGTATTTCGAACCCGAATAGAAAGCTCATTCTCAATATTTTCAATATCGAGGGTAATTTTACCTCCCTCTTTTAAATTAGCAATTCCATGTTTTACCCCATTTTCTACCAAGAGTTGAATAATCATAGGGGGAATTGGGGCTGTAAGGACTTCCTTGGCAATATTTTTTTCGTACACTAAGCGATCTTCAAATTGAATTCTAGACAGGTCTATATAATTATCAACCATTTCCAGTTCTTCCTCCACAGCAATAGCATTTAGGTCGTTCTTAGTTAAAGAGTAGCGCAGCATTTCGGAAAGCTTAGTCAGCATTTCTCTAGAACGTTCTACGTCTTCTAACATTAAGCCCCTAATATTGTTTAGACTATTAAACATAAAATGAGGATTTATCTGCCCCTTTAGGGTGTTTAATTGTGCCTGTCTTAAACTAGCGTCTAATTGAGAACGTTCTACCCGGTCCCTGTTAAATTTAAATACCATCTTAACAGCATAGTAAATTACAGTCCATGCGAGAATGGTAACAAATGAATTAAAAATAAGAATCTCTATTCCAAAATTTTCATAAAACTTAGGAGTGGTGACCTCTTCGGTATCAAAAGTTCCTTTTAAGTAACCCGTTGAATAGCTAACTACAGCGTAAAAAATTGCCGTAATAGTTACTGATAAGGCAATTTTTAACGCTTCTTTTGATGTGAATTTTTCTAAAAAAATATTGCGTTTTAGATACGTTCTTAGCAAACCAGTAGATACCAAACCAATAAAAAAACTGGCCCACAAGGCAAAAGCGTAAAACTTAGTTTCTGTATACCCATCTATGTCCGGGGTAACCACATAGCTAAAGAGATGCAGGCCTCCCCATCCAAATAATTGGGTGCTCCAAAATGCAATATTCCATTTGTTTTTTGTAATCCAGTTACTCATGTTCTTATGTGGCGATGTTACGGATAAAGTTAATGCTATTAAGAATAATAACTATACCATAGATTGTATCGTTTTACAGCTGGTATCTATTACAATAAAACTGTTAAAACAAAGGTTACGATTAATTTTGCTAATGCTATCATTGTTGTCTTGTTTAAATTGATTTTGTAAAAATATGATGATTCTAAGGTTAAAAACCTACAATTATGGCGAACGGTAAAATTGTATAAATGAACGGTTCTACAGTTCTATTTTATGCTAGATTAGTAGGCTTATTATTAATTGAAAACGTAATACAGCATTGCTCCCAATTTATATCCTACCTGGCATAGTAATACCGCAGACAGTATAACTCCATATAGGGTTGCTTTAATAATTTCTGTTTTCTTAATAATGTCTTTTTTTAATGTCGCTTTCATGATGATATGTTTTTTAATGTTAGTATTTGTTTTAGTATTATAAAGTAAAAATACGCTGAATATCAGCTATTTAAAACCAAATTATGACTAACGGTAAATTTTTAATACTGAGCGGTTATCGTACTACCTAAGTCGTTCTGATTACTTTCATATGTAGCAAAAACCCAAGATAAAGGATACAAAAAAAGGAGCCTTAAGGCTCCTTTTATTTAAGTATAAATGATCTATTAATTAATCTTTTAACGGTTTAGGCACCTCTTTTTGGCCCAAGTGCTTTGCATAGAAGCCCATCATAGATTTATACAACGCTATAGAGTTTTCTTCTTTAGCAAAACCATGTCCTTCATCGTATTTTACCATATACGGAACCTCAAAACCTTTAGCTCTTAAGGCAGATACAATTTGATCAGATTCGTCAATATTAACTCTGGGATCATTTGCCCCCTGTACTACAAATAAGGGCTTTTTAATTTTATCAATCTGATACACCGGAGATACTTCTTTCATAATTGCCTTTTCTTCTGCAATACTTTCATCGTACCATATTTCTTTAATGATCTTTAAATACGGCTTCCAATAAGGCGGTATGGTTTCCATAAAGGTAAATAGGTTAGACACCCCTACATAATCTACTCCACAAGCATATAGATCTGGAGTTTTAGTAAGCCCCCTTAAAAC
>CAZWVO010000225.1:0-4357 GCA_964637535.1 uncultured Flavobacteriaceae bacterium | reverse complement strand
CATTAGAATAGATAATATTTATTTCCAGGTAGTTGGGGTGCATAAGTTTACGCCTGGAGGTGGGTTTGAAAGTGATAGTGATATTTATATTCCGTTTTCTACTTTTCAAAAATTATACAATACAGGGCAGGATGTTTCTTGGCTTACTATTGCGGCCTATGACGATGCCAATGTGATAGAAGTAGAAGAAAATGTAAAAGCAACACTCAAAAGCATACACCGGGTAAATCCTGAAGACGAACGTGCTTTTGGATCTTTTAACCTAGGAGAAATTTTCAATAAAATAATGGGCTTTTCAACAGGGCTTACCTTTTTATCGCTAATTGTAGGAATAGCTACTATTCTGGCAGGTGTAATAGGTATAGGTAATATTCTGTTGATTTCGGTAAAGGAGCGTACCAAAGAATTAGGGGTGCGAAGAGCATTAGGAGCTACGCCTTCAGAGGTGCGAAACCAAATCATTTTAGAGTCCTTAGTCTTAACACTTTTTGCCGGACTGTTAGGAATTATAGGTGGTGCGGCTACACTTAACCTAATAGACGTTTTTACTAAAGATGTAGATTTTCCATATACCAACCCAACCGTACCGCTCGAGTTTGTTTTCTGGGTATTGGTAATCATGGTGGTACTTGGAACCCTAATAGGCCTAATACCGGCCCAACGTGCGGTGAGCATAAAACCAATAGATGCATTAAGAGAAGAATAAAATAAGAAACCAATTATAAAGCTATACAAATACACAATACAATGAAGAAAATTTTAAAATGGGTGGGAATAGGAATTTTAATTATAGGCTTGCTTTACGCAGCACTATTCTTTGTTAAATCCAACAGCAAATCGGCCATTGAATATGACACTAAGCAACCGTTTACCAGCAGTATTGAAAAGAAAACGGTAGCAACAGGAAAGGTAATCCCTGAGGATGAAGTTGAAATTAAACCTCAAATCTCTGGAATTATAGATAAGATTTATTTGGAGGAAGGAGTCCAAGTAAAAGCAGGAGATCTTATTGCAAAAATTAAGGTAGTCCCTAATGAGCAGTCCTTAAATCAGGCAAGAGGGCGTGTTCGAAATGCAGAAATTGCGTTGAGCAACACCAAAATTGAGTATGATAGAAACAAGGCTCTTTTTGATAAAGGCGTTATCTCTAGTCAGGCGTTTAACAATTTAAAACTGTCTTATGATCAGGCTAGTCAGGAAGTAGATAATTCACGTGCAGATTATCAGATTATCCGTAGGGGTTCTGCTGGAGGTTCTGCCACAGCAAACACCAATATTAGAGCAACGGTGTCGGGAACAATTTTGGAGATTCCTGTTAAAGAGGGAGATCAGGTAATACAGAGTAATAACTTTAATGATGGTACTACCATAGCCTCTATTGCCGATCTTGGGAAAATGATTTTTGAAGGAAAGGTAGATGAAGGAGAAGTGGGCAAGTTAGAATTAGGCATGCCTTTAGAAATAAGCTTGGGAGCTATTGAAAAGAAAAAGTTTGATGCCAAACTAAAGTTTATTGCACCCAAAGGAGTAGAAGAGGCTGGCGCGGTACAGTTTAAGATAGAGGGAGATGTTGAGGTAGACGATGATTTTATGATTAGAGCGGGTTACAGTGCTAACGCTTCCCTTATTCTGGAGAAAAAGGATAGTATCCTTGTTATTCCTGAAGCGTTATTACAGTTCGATAGAAAAACGGATAAGCCTTATGTAGAATTGGCTGTTGGTGATCAGGAATGGGAAAGAAAAGATGTAGAAACTGGTATTTCTGATGGTGTAAATATTGAAATTGTTTCGGGCTTAACAAAAGAGGATAAGGTAAAAGTCTGGAACAAAACAGAACCTATTAAAATAGGAACTGATGAAGACGAAGAAGAGAATACTGAAGATGAAGATTAAACGGAGTTAAACAAAACATCAATCATAAATAAAAGCAAATCAAATGAAATTTAAAATAGCCATAACACTTTTTCTTTTTGCGTTGGGGATTTCATCTGCCCAAGTAAAGAAATGGACCCTAGAAGAATGTGTTCTCTATGCTATAGATAACAACCTTTCTATTGAACAGTTTGAGTTAGATCTAGAGAATATAGCAATTAATGAATCGGATGCTTTTGGAGCACTATTGCCCAATTTAAATGCGAATAGTTCTATAAGTAGTAACACCGGTTTTTCCATTAACCCAACTACGAACGCACCTACAAATAGCACCAACAATAACTTTAATGGTGGTTTTAGTACTAATGTTACCTTGTTCAATGGTTTGCAAAACATGAATAGGTTGCGTAGAGCAAAAATGAATGCCTTGGCGTTTCAGTATCGTTTAGATGATTTAAAAGACGATATTAGTTTAAACGTAGCCTTAAATTATTTAAATGTACTTTCTAATAAAGAGTCTTTAAAGGTTTTTGAAGCGCAATATGCAGTAACGGAGCAAGACTTAAAGCGTACTTCAGAATTGGTAGAAGCAGGGGTGGTGCCAAGAGGAGATTTATTAGAAATTGAAGCTACCGCAGCCAATCAAGAACAGCAAATTGTAAATGCTCAAAATTTGGTATTGATCTCTAGAATTAACTTAGCACAATTGTTGCAGATTACAGATTATGAAAATTTTGATATTGCCGATGAAGCTTTTGAAATTCCACCTTCGGAAATTCTAGACAACTCGCCCAAGACTATTTTTGATAAAGCATTGACGTTTAGAAATGATATTAAGTTATCGGAGTCTAATGTATCCCTAGCAGAGAAAGATTTGGAAATTTCTAAAGGAGCACGTTACCCTTCACTTGGAGCGTTTTTTAACTATGGAACCCGATATTCCGATGTTACTGTTATTCCAGATGCTAATGGCGTACCATTTACACCTAGTTTTAAGGATCAATTATGGATTTTTGATGGTATTTCTTATGGGGCGCAGTTAAATATCCCCATATTTAATGGGTTTAGTACGCGTAACAATATAAAACGCTCTGTTATTAATGTAGAAAAAGCAAAGGTGCAATTTGAACAAGACAAGTTGGCTTTAGAAACAAATATTAACCAGGCGTATGTAGATGTAAAAAGTTCTGGTAAATCCTATGAAGCTGCGGAGAAAACATTAGAAGCAAGACGTTTGGCTTATCAGTATTCTAAAGAACGTTTTGACGTAGGACTCATGAATGCTTTTGACTTTAGTCAGGCACAATCTAGAGTAGATAATGCAGAAGCAGATGTAATACGTACCAAGTACGATTACATTTTTAGAATTAAGGTGCTCGAGTTCTATTTTGGAATTCCCATTAAATTAGAATAACAATTCCCATCTCCTTTACGAGATTTAAAATCCCCACTAGAGAAAGTGGGGATTTTTACTTTTATTCAAAAAAGGGTTCTCTTATCTTTGTTCTGGTATGACATATATTCTTAATATTGAAACGGCAACAACCAACTGTTCTGTTAGTTTGGCAAAAGACGGGATGCAGGTGGCAATACGCGAAGATCGCTCCCCAGAATATTCACATTCTGAGTTGTTGCATCAATATATACAGGAAGTTATGGACGAGGCTCAGGTTTCTTTCGGGGCACTAGGCGCCATTGCTGTTAGTAAGGGCCCAGGATCTTATACCGGACTTCGAATTGGTGTTTCTGCGGCAAAAGGCTTATGTTTTTCCTTAAACATACCCCTAATTGCCATTGCTACCTTAGAAGGTATGGCGTATCAGGTACAAGAAGCGTTTACGTACTGCATTCCCATGTTAGATGCTAGGCGAATGGAAGTTTACGCGTCAGTATATGATGCTACTTATACAGAAGTTAGGGCGACAAAGGCAGAAATTATAACCGAAGAGGCATTCTCTTCATGGGCCTCCAAAGGAAAAGTAATTCTTGCGGGGAGTGGTGCAGAAAAATGCAAGGCGCTAATACAACATCCTAATGTACATTATAACACTGCTTTAATGCCCTCTGCAACGGCCTTAGCTGCGCTGTCTTATGCAAAATATACCAATGACAATTTTGAAGACGTTGCTTATTTTGAGCCTTATTATCTTAAAGATTTTATTGTACAGCAAAAAGCCCAGAAATAGAGAATGCAATAAGGAACCATGCGCTTCTGATTTTACGCCTGATGCACCACACGCTGTGGGAAAGGTATTTCTATATTAGCTGCGTCAAAACGATATTTTAAGGCTTCGAGTACAAAAACATGGGCGGCCCAAAAATCTTCATTGTAGGTCCAGAAACGCAGGCTTATAATGATGGCACTATCTCCTAATTCTTCTACATAAACTTCAGGTGCCGGATCCGTAAAAATAGGATCATAAGAGGCGCATATATCCAGTAAGATGGCCTTCGCCTTTCTAATATCTGAGGTATACCCTATACG
>CAZWVO010000224.1:0-4386 GCA_964637535.1 uncultured Flavobacteriaceae bacterium | reverse complement strand
GTTATCTCCATGGTCTTGCAATTTAATAGGGCCATCACCATGAGGCTCATTTTTGGGCCATCCAATAAACTCTGTGGTTCCTTCTAGCACAAAATGATCTTGAATTACAATCCCATTATGGATCACCGTTATGGTGCCAGATTGTATCTTTTCTCCTTCGGGATTAAAGCGAGGAGCATGGTAGATAATGTCATAGCTATTCCATTCTCCAGACGGAACGGATGCCTTGGCCAAAGGAACAGCTTGTTTATAGATAGATCCCACTTGGCCATTTACATAGGTGTCATTATCGTTATTGTCCAAAATTTGGACTTCGTACCTGTTTTGGAGAAAAACACCACTATTTCCTCTATTCTGCCCTTCTCGTTGTATTTCTTCCGGAGATCTCCACTCTATATGCAACTGTATATTTCCAAAATTGCGTTTGGTTTGTATATCCCCAGACAAATCTTTAACGGTCATACTGCCATCCGCATTTAGTATCCAATTAGCAGCTGTACTATCTTTTGCAGCTATCCATTCATCCATATGACTACCGTCAAAAAGTACAATAGCATCATTAGGAATTCCTTTTTCATTTAGGCTTACAACTGGTGGTACAGGCTGATATACTTCTGTTTCCTCCGGTGTAGTGGGCGCTGCTATTTGTACAGCATCTACCGTAGTCTTAGCATCAGTAGCTAAAGAAGGGGAAGTCTTTTCTTGGCATGCTACCAGTAACAATACCTGAAACACTACATACACATATTTCATACGCATTTTTAAAATTTTAAGTAGTGCTTAAAGTTCCTTTATTTTTATATTTCGGTACGATACCTTATCGCCATGATCTTGTAACCCTATTTTTCCTGTAGGGTACTTTCCAAAACCTTGCCAGCTGGCAAATTTTGATTTCGCTACCATGGCATCCCATTCAGAGCCATTTACTTTAAAGGAAGTTATTTCTTCCCCGTTTAAAACTACTTTTCCCTCGTTAATTTTATGATTCACTGTAATCTCACATACATTCCATTGACCAACAGGTTTAGTCACGTCTTTTGAAGGAGAAACCATATCGTATAAGGCACCGGCTTGATGCGAAGTTCCATTCTTACCATCTGGGTGCTTATCGTTATCTAATACCTGAATTTCTGGACCTGTTTCATAGGGTTGCCCATATTTTTCATCCTCAAACACGCCCCAAAAAATACCGCTATTACCTCCTTCAGAGATACGCCATTCTACAGATAACACAAAGTTGGTATAGGTGTTATTGGTAACTAGGTTATAACTCTCCCCTTGTTTTCTATTCTTTGGAGGGTAAAATACTAAGGCATAATCTTCAATTTTCCAATGTTCAGACAAGGATGTTTGCCCATAGGCGTGCCACCCTTCTAGCGATGCCCCATCAAAAAGAATATCCCATTCGTCCTGTGAATTTGTTTTTTGAGTATCCAAAAGCATGGCTACTTCTTTTTCTTTGGTTTCATTTTTAGTTTGTTGGTTGCAACTGCATAGGAGCGTTGCAACAAATGCTATTGTAAAAATTTGTCTCATAATGGTTTTGTTTATAATCCTAAAATTTTCTTGAGTACTTCTTTATCTATTTCCCCTCCTGCAAAATCATCGAAGGTTTTTTCTGTAGCTTCAATAATATGATCCTGTATAAAAACGGCTCCTTCTCTAGCCCCTTGTTCAGGACTCTTTATACAGCATTCCCATTCCATAACAGCCCATACATCGCAACCATACTGCGTTAATTTAGAAAATATGGTTTTAAAATCTATTTGACCATCTCCTAAAGAACGATACCGCCCAGCTCTATCTCCCCAGTCATTATATCCTCCAAAAGCGCCTTTTTTTCCGGTAGGGTTAAATTCAGAATCTTTTACATGGAACGATTTAATAAACTCATGATAATGATCTATATAGGCAATATAATCGAGCTGTTGCAATACAAAATGGCTAGGATCATATAAGATATTTACGCGTTTATGGTTGCCTGTAGCCGCTAAAAAACGTTCAAAAGTATCTCCATCATGCAAGTCCTCTCCGGGATGAATTTCATAACACACATCTACGCCTTCTTCGTCAAAGTGATTTAAAATAGGCATCCAACGTTTAGCCAGTTCTTCAAATCCCATTTCCACCAAACCAGCAGGGCGTTGAGGCCATGGGTGCATGGTATGCCAAAGCAATGATCCTGAGAAGGTAGCATGCGCCTTAATTCCAAGCCTTCTACTTGCCGTGGCCGCTTTTTTTACGGTTTCTACCGCCCAAGCGGTACGTGCTTTAGGGTTATTTTTAACCGCATCCGGCGCAAAATTATCAAACATAAGATCATACGCTGGATGCACCGCTACCAACTGCCCCTGCAAATGGGTGGAAAGCTCTGTAATTTCTAAACCATAAGAATTGATGGTTCCCTTAAGTTCGTCGCAATAGGTCTGGCTTTCAGCTGCCTTATCCAGATCTATTAAAAAGTGTTCCCATGTTGGGATCTGTATACCTTTGTATCCTAAATCTGATGCCCATTTGCACATCCCTTCTAAGGTATTAAATGGGGCTTTACTATCTACAAATTGTGCTAAAAAAACGGCGGGTCCTTTAATTGTTTTCATCTATATCTACGGCTATACTTTGATCTAATTAATTTGTCTTCTGTTGTTTTAAGAATTAAACCCTATATTTAGAGTTCTTATATTTTAATTCTTTTTTAAGGGATAAGTTATACGAATAGAAATAACCACAGCACTAATATAACAAAACACCATGAATCAGGAAGAACAATACGATGCTATTGTGGTTGGCACAGGAATTAGTGGAGGCTGGGCCGCAAAGGAACTCTGCGAAAATGGCTTAAAGACCTTGGTTTTGGAAAGAGGACCAATGGTTGAACACATCAAGGATTACCCTACCATGAATATGGATCCATGGGACCTTCCCTATAAGAACAAACTATCTGCTGAAGACAAAAAAAAATATCATAAACAATTACGCCTAGAATGGGGGCCTGTAGACGCTGTAAAACATTTTTTTGTTAATGATTTAGAGCATCCCTATGAAGAAATTAAACGTTTTGACTGGATTAGAGGATACCAAGTAGGAGGTAGGTCGCTCACTTGGGGGCGCCAAAGTTACCGTTGGAGTGATATCGATTTTGAAGCCAATAAAAAAGACGGCCATGGAGTAGATTGGCCATTGCGTTACAAGGACATCGCTCCTTGGTATGATAAAGTAGAGGAATATATTGGTGTTAGTGGTGAAAAATTAGGCTTAAAACAATTGCCTGATGGAAAGTTTCAGCCTCCTATGGAGCTGAGCTGCCCAGAAGAAGATTTAAAAGTAGCCATGGCAGAAAAGTTTGATGACGATAGGGTCCTTACCATTGGACGCGTAGCCCATATTACAGACAATAAGGCCGATATTGAAGGAAGACAGCCCTGTAAATACCGAAATAGATGTTGGCGAGGTTGCCCGTTTGGAGGATATTTTAGCAGTAATTCCTCTACCTTACCTGCGGCAGAACGTACCGGAAATATGACCCTTAGAGCCAATTCTATTGTGCATGAGGTGATCTATGACGACACCCGTAAGAAAGCTGTTGGTGTACGTGTAATAGATGCCAAAACACATGAAAAATTAGAGTTTAAAGCAAAGGTTATTTTTCTATGCGCATCTGCAATGGCCTCTGTAGGTATCCTTTTACAATCTAAATCTGAACGCTTTCCTAATGGTATGGGTAATGATTCCGACGCTTTAGGAAGAGGCATTATGGATCATCACTATAAGTTAGGAGCCACAGCAAAGGTAGATGGGCATTTAGATAATTATTATAAAGGAAGGCGTCCTAATGGTTTTTATATTCCAAGGTTTGTGAATTTGGACGAAAAAACAAAACGCAGTACTTTTCTCAGAGGTTTTGGATATCAGGGCAACGCTAGTAGAGATGATTGGTCTAGTGCTATACTGGAAATGGGCTATGGTAAACCCTTAAAAGAAGCCATTGTGCAACCTGGAGGTTGGCAAATTGGAGTTACAGGATTTGGTGAATTCTTGCCATATGATGATAATAGGGTTATGTTGAGTACCACAAAAAAAGATCAATGGGGATTACCGCAACTTGCCTTTGATGTGGAACTCAAAGCTAATGAATACAATATGCGTAAGGCTATTAAAGAAGAAATAGTAGCTATGTTTAAAGCAGCAGGATTTACTCATGTAACCCCATATGAAGGAGTTCATGGACCGGGCTTAGGGATCCATGAAATGGGCGGTGCGCGCATGGGGCATTCTCCAAAAACTTCTGTGGTAAATAAGCATAATCAGTTGCATGCAGTAGCTAACGTCTACGTTACTGATGGTGCCTTCATGAGTTCATCTTCATGCGTTAACCCTTCTTTAACC
>CAZWVO010000223.1:0-4397 GCA_964637535.1 uncultured Flavobacteriaceae bacterium | reverse complement strand
GACTTGAAGCAATTTCTCTTATTCTCAGCTTCTTTTCGAATTATTAAACAACTTCTTTATTTTTCAGTAGACACTTTAAAACAAATCCTTAAATTCCTAATGCTTGACCTCCTCCAACTTGGATGGTTTCGGCAGTTAAGAAGGAAGCATCTTTACTAGCTAAGAAAGAAATAACGCCGGCAACATCTTCTGGTTGACCCAATCTTCCTAGCATAATATTATTTGCCCAAGACGCAAAAACTTCTGGCTTCGTTGCTTTAATTTGCGCATGGAATGGCGTATCTATCGTACCAGGTGAAACCGCATTTGCTCTAATACCGAACTCGGCTAAATCTTTGGCCAAAGCTCTTGTTATGGCATGTACACCTGCTTTAGAAGTTCCATAAATTCCAGCACCAGGGCCACCAGCCGTCCATCCTGCATTTGATGTATAATTAATAATAGAAGGGTGTTCTCCTTTCTTTAGGAAAGGGATAGCTGCTCTTGAAGCAAAGAATACGGAATCTAGATTAAGTGCCATTACAAATCTGTAGAAATCTGTTGTCATTTCTTCAAATCTAGATCTACCTCCTAGTCCACCTGCGTTATTTACAAGCACGTCAATTTTTCCGTACTTCTCTCCTATTGCCTTAATATTTGAATCAACAGCCTCTTCTTTGGTAACATCAAAACCGTAGTATTCTGCATCAATTCCTTCCGCTGTAAGCTCTTCTACTCTTTTAGCTCCTGCTTCATCTTCAATTCCATTTAATACTACAGTGTATCCATCCTTACCTAGTCTTTTTGCTACTTCAAATCCGATACCACCAGTGGCTCCAGTTACAACAGCAATTTTTCCTTTGTTACTCATATTTAATTAATTTTAATCTATGTTTGTTTATATCTAAATTATCCTTTTAGGGGTTCTATTTTGGGGCATAGTATCCATATACTGGCTAACGCAATTATTGCCATAGTAGCCCCTATTACAAATGCTGGCGTGTAATTACCTCCAGAGGTAAGCCAAGGAACTAAATAAATTAGTCCTGCAGCGGTTAGTTTAGCCGCCATTCCAGCAATACCAGATAAGGTTCCTACTGTTTTTCCTCCGAAAAAATCACTCGGTAAGGTTTGTACGTTTCCGATTGCCGTTTGAAAACCAAATAAGATAACAGCCATAATAATAACTGCTGTAGTTGGCCCACCTGGATTTGCCATTGCCAATAAGCTTGGCAGCATTATTAGACAGCCTATGGTAATTACAATTTTTCTTGTTTTATCTACGGTCCAACCCGCTTTTAAACGGTTTTGAGCAAATAGCCCTCCAAACCAGGCCCCAAACATTGCTCCCACATACGGAACCCAGCCGTAAAGGCCAATTCCTTTTACATCCATCTCGTATACCTCATTTAAGTATAGTGGGATCCAAGTCACAAATAACCACCAAATTGGGTCAATAGCCGCAGAAGCTATGATTACGCCCCAGCTTTGTTTATGTCCTAAAAGTTTTCCCGTATCTGGATTATAGCCTTCATCCTCTTTCGTCACTTTAACCTCATCCTTCTTTTGTTGACCTGTTAAAATATACTGACGTTCTTCTTCTGTTAACCAAGGGTGCTTTTTTGGGGGAGCTTTTACTAGCATCATCCACGGAATTAACCACAATAAACCTATTACACCTACCAAAACAAAAATCATTTGCCAACTAAAATATACCGTTAATAGGGCAATAACAGGAAGTGCAACAATTCCTCCAACCGCAGCACCGGAATTAAAAAGACCTTGCGCAAAAGCACGTTCTTTAGTAGGAAACCATTCTGCATTTGCTTTAGCCGCTCCTGGCCAGTTACCTGCCTCAGCAATTCCCAAAATTGATCGAAATAATCCAAAACTTAATACCCCTTGAGCCAAAGCATGGAGTGCCGTGGCAATAGACCAAACAGAAATAGATAGCGCAAAACCAAGACGGGTACCGATCCAATCCAGAATTTTTCCAAAAATAGCTTGACCAAACGCATAAGAGAACATGAAAACTACTGAGATTGTTGCAAAAATTTCTTTACGTTCATCAGTGGTATTATCAGGAAACAAATCATCTGCAATATCTGGCCAAAGCACACCAATGGATTGACGGTCAATGTAATTTATAACTGTAGCAATTGCAATTAACGCAATAATCCACCATCGTAATCCTTTAATCTTCATATATTTTTCTTTCGACTGATTTATAGTTTCTTTTAATCACCTTTTAAAAGGCAATAGGGCGTCAATAGACCATACTGTCTATTGTATAATATACCTAAAATAGTAGCTAAAATTTTGGAAGCGACAATTACAAAACCAACTCCTTGTAGTTGTGTAACTGTATCATTTTAAGTATTAGTTCCCTTCATTATTTTATTTGAAAAATAAAAGCGTGCCCTTTCATTTTTCCATTCTATATTCTAAATATTGTAACAATATTGATACAAGGTTTCAAAATGTATCTTCATTTTTTCTTTAGCAAGTTTGTGATCTTGATTTTTAATGGCATCAAAAATATCTTGATGCTCCTGAATACCTCTTAAGGCTAAACCTTTATCACATACATGGTGCTCTTCAAACTTGGTAATAATTTCTGGCGTAATAATTAACATAAATGTATTCATGGTACTATTGCCACTTGCTTGCGCAATAGCAAGGTGAAAAAGCAAATCTTCTTGAACTGCATCTTCTCCATTTTTAACTTTTTCAGAATACGCTTCTAACGCTTCCTGCATCCTGTTTAAATCCTCTTCAGTTCTTCTTCTTGCCGCTAATCTTACGGTCTTAAGTTCTAATAATATTCTAGTTTCCACTAAGGATTTAAAATCTGGATCTTCTAAGCGTAAGATATCCTCCATCATACCGTTCATAGCAACTTGGCCAATATCAGCTACAAAGGTGCCACTTTGCGGTTTTGATTTCAATATTCCATAAAATTCTAGTTTTTGAATAGCTTCACGCACATTACTTCTACTCACTCCAAATTTCTCTGACAGCTGCCGTTCCGAAGGTAATTTATCTCCAGGTTCAAGATTTTTATAATTCATTAAATCTCGAATTTTAGAGACAATTAAGTTCTGCAACTCGTGATTCTCATTTTTGGTTAGGATTTCTAATTTCATAAACAGATTAGGTTGTTTAAAAATTGGTTAACCAGATTGGTTTGTTAAAATTATAGAAAATACTTAAGTAAAAAAAGTATTTTTTAAGATTTACGTCAGAATGATTTTTTGAATTTTTGGGACGTTAATAAAAAATTTACTGGCCCAGTGGATAGACCAGCAAATTTTTAAAATCTAACTCAAACAACTCTAAGATCTTCTATGATTTTTTTTGTGCTCATTTAATTCTTAATGTTCTACACTAAGTTCATAAATTTTTACTTTGGCAAAAGCTCCTTTATCTCTGGTTTGCAGATAATTTCCAGCTTTGAAATAATTTTCAAAAATCCCCCAACGTTTTATACTTGTGTCATTGTATACAAAAAATTCGTTTTTGTTTAAAGAAACTACCATTTTTCCATCAGAAACCTTCACCTCAATAGTGAACCTACTAAACCCAACCTCTTCTTCAAAATTTTTGCCTTCATCGTCTGTCCACGCATCTTCATGTAAGATTGCATCACCGGTTACACTTCTGTCTTTAAGAACCTTAGTTTTAACGCGTATTTTTCCATTTTGCCAATAAATTTTTAATATTGGCGGTGCATTATTATCCTTTTGACCAATTGCATCTCGCTGTTCGTTGGTTAAACGACCGTGAATCTGAGCTATAATAACCCTATGGTATTTACCTTTACTATCTCGAGAAACCTGACCCATTGCCATTTTAGCCTTTAAGACACCTCCATCTGGAAATGTCCAATTTACATTATTATTACCCGGCTCCATCTGCTCTCTAAGCTCCGATCGGGAATATTTTGTATTGGCTGTTGTGGCATTACTGGGGTAGGCATGAAAAATCAATGCTCCAGCAACAGAATCATTATACATATAGGGCAAAAGGGTTTCGTTAGTAGCATAGTCCAGTATCTCTGGAGGGTCTACACTAATAGCTCCACCTTTACCACTACCTTCAGGAATGGTAACTTTCCAATGCGTTAAATCAATTTTTGGCAACCGGTATTTCTTCTTCTTTTTCTTTTTGCCTTTCTTCTTAACAGAAACGGCATTATCTTTTACTTCTATCTCATCCGCGCTGGTTTGCCCCATTGCGGAAAAAGTGAAGCAGAAAAAAGATAAAAATAAGATTGCCAAAAATTTCATCATGCTATTTTTTGTACTATTTATTATTCAAAAATTGGAACAACAGACACGTTATCAATATAGGTGTCATCTGCATTAGACGGATGATTAAATAATATTGAGATATCTCCATTAGCTCCAGTTTCAAAT
>CAZWVO010000222.1:0-4405 GCA_964637535.1 uncultured Flavobacteriaceae bacterium | reverse complement strand
ATTTCAGAAAGTTTTTCCAATACCTACGGAAATACGTTGGTAAATTTTAGGTGGAACCATCTCCTTTCCGATAAATTGTTTTCTAATCTTTCTTTAATTTATTCGGACTACTTCTACGGACTGGAACTCGATTTTGTAGGTTTTGAATGGGATTCGGGAATTCAGAATTTTAATTTAAAGTACGACCTAAAGCATTATTTAAATGAAAACTTCAAAGCAAATTATGGCTTAAATAATATTTATTATCGATTTAATCCAGGAAAAATAAAACCCAACAGTCCTGATTCTGGTATTCTAGAAGAACAGCTCACCGTAAAATTTGCCAATGAATTTGCTGCTTACATTGATATTGAACACAACATTACAGATCAATTAAGTGCAGAATATGGTTTCCGTTTAAGTCATTTTATCAGATTTGGACAGGACCAACTTAATGTCTACGAAAATGATAATCCTATAAACTTTAATCCCCTTTCGTTGGTGTATGAAGAGGCAGAACCTATAGCCAGTATAGATCCTGGAAGAGGAAGCAACCTTGCAAATTTCACTAATTTTGAACCTAGATTAGCATTAGCATATACTTTTGAAGGCGGTAAGAGTTCTATTAAAACAAGCTATACCCGCCTAGCGCAGTACCTCCATTTGTTGTCTAATACCAGCTCCCCTACTCCATTAGATGTATGGGCACCTAGTGGCCCTTTTATAAAACCACAGTTACTAGATCAATATGCCTTTGGGTATTTTAGGGATATTAAAAATGGAGCGTATTCCTTAGAAATAGAAACGTTTTATAAAGACATTCAAAATAGAATAGACTACATAGATGGGGCAAACTTAATTGCCAATAATAATATAGAACGTGTTATTCTCAATGGACAGTCCAGAGCTTATGGTTTAGAATTTTTGTTACGCAAAAGTACAGGTCGCTTCCAAGGTTGGTTGGCGTATACCTTGTCTAAGTCTGAACAACGCACACCAGGAAGAGCAGTTAACCCTGCTAACGGTATTTTTAGCGAAGAGACGGGCATTAACTTTGGAGAATGGTATAATACACCCTATGACAAACCACACGACTTAGCCGTATTTGGCACCTATGAATTGAATGATAAATGGAGTGTAAATACGAACTTTGTCTATCAAACGGGGCAACCTACTAACTTTCCTGTAGGGCAGTTCGAGTTTCAAGGCCTTACGGTACCCGTGTTTGGACTTCGAAATGTGGAACGATTACCCGACTACCATAGAATAGATATTTCCGCTACGCTACGGCCTAGAAAGAACCTACGGAGAAAACTGCAATCCGAATGGGTCTTTAGCGTATATAATTTATATAACCGGAGAAATGCCGCTTCCATTAATTTTAGAAGAAATCAGGATACCGGGGTGAATGAAGCTATACGTACTTCCATTTTTGGAATTGTACCAGCGATAACGTATAATTTTAAATTTTAAAATAATGAGAAGGATCGTATTTTATGCCGGAATGTTACTTCTTTTTATAGGATGTGAAGATGTTGTAGATGTAGATACTCCATCAGAACCACCCCGTCTTATTGTAGACGCTTTAATTAGAGTAGATGCAGACGCTCCATTGTTGCTACTAAGGGTAAATGTAAGTTTAAGCAGTTCCTTTTTTGAACCTATCCCTGTAGCAAGTCTTCAAGATATATCAATTACCAATCTGGATAACAATACGGTGGTAACACTTACAGAGGAAAGTCCAGGATCAGGAACCTATGGAAGATTAGTAGATACTAGTTTTGTCCTAGAAGGTGAGCTTCTTTTACAGTTAACGCATGAGGGACAGCAATATACCGCTACAGCACGTTTTGTTCCGTCTGTACCTATAGGGAGTTTGGAACAAAAAGACGGAACCCTGTTTGATGGAGACGAAACCGAAATAGAAATCACATTTACAGACGTTCCCAACAGAGATGATTTTTATGTTTTCGATTTTGATTTTAACGAATTTTTAGTCACTGAAGATGAATTTTATCAGGGACAAGAATTTGTATTCTCGTACTTCTATGATAGTGATTTACAAATTGGTCAACAAGTAGAAATTAGCTTATTGGGAGCAGATCGTTCTTTTTTTAATTATATGGACCTACTCATTGAACAAAGTGGCGATAACTTTGGTCCTTTTGCTACTCCGGTGGCCACAGTACGCGGTAATATAATTACTAGTGAGGGTACAACTAATGTAGCTAATCCCAATAACTTTGCCTTAGGCTACTTCGCCGTTGTAGAAGAAAATACGGCTACCATTATTATTGAATAGGATTATCCTAACATACTATATAGTCCCAAAACCAGCAGCATCGCGGTAACACCTTGTACTAAAGTAGCCATAGAATGACTCCGTAATGCCGTCTTTACATCCATCTCAGAAAATTTAGCAACAACCCAAAAATAACTGTCGTTCATATGAGAAAAGGTCATTGCTCCAGCCCCTATGGCAAGTACACTAAAAGTACGTCCTAACGCCTCATTTAATCCCATAGTAGTTAAAAGCGGAGCAATAATAGCGGCCGTTGTTATAATAGCTACTGTTGAAGAACCCTGAGCCGTTTTTAGAATGGCTGCAATAGCAAAAGCGATGAGTAAACCTGCTAAAGGCGCATTAGCATCAAAATTAAGATACTGTTCTAAGGCCAAACTCTTGAGTACCGCTCCAAAAGCCCCGCCTGCTCCGGTAATTAAAACAATTATTCCTGCTTGTTTTAAGGTTAATACGAGCCACTGACTGTGTTTTTTAAAAGACACCCCTTTACTTAGCAATACTAAGGCCAGTATACCACCTATGCCTAATGCTAGTATGGGTTTGCCTAATAAAGTGAATAACTCAAACGCCAAACCTGTACCCATAGGATTTCCAGGATATACCGCAATAGTGTTAAGCGCAATAAGTAGTAAAGGAATCGCCAAAGGCATAAAGGCCATCCAAGTGGGTATCTTTTTAACCGTTTCTATAGGTTTAGCTATGGTCTTAGTTCCCTTTTCCGGGGGTACATGTGCTGCTGTTTTTAAGCCCATCCACCTAGCCCATCCATATCCCACTAAGGAAACGGGAACAGCCACCAACAAGCCATACAATAAAACCATTCCTAAATCTGCTCCTAAGGCCTCCGCTGCTGCCAAAGGACCCGGAGTTGGAGGTACAAAAACATGAGCGGCATATAAGCCCGTGCCTAAAGCGACAGAAAAAACCAAACTTGCTATACCTGTCTTCGTACTTAGGCGTTTTCTTAGGGAAGACAAAATAATAAAACCGGAATCGCAGAAAACAGGAATAGCCACTACAAAACCGGTAAGGTTCATTGCCAAACCAGCACGTTTCTGCCCTACTAGATGAACTACACTATCTGCTATTATTCTTGCACCTCCCGTCTTTTCTAAAATAATTCCAATGAAGGTGCCAAAAACAATTAATAACCCTATGTTTTCTATTGTTTTCCAAAACCCAACACCCATGTTTTCTAATACAGTTACTAGTGGAATACTATTTGCAATTCCTATGAACAAGCCCGCACCAATAAGTGCAATTACCGGATGTACTTTAAACTTAACCGTAGCTAGAATAATAAGGACCACTACAATTCCAATACTAACAAATACCTGCATTTCCATGTTTTAAAAAACCATACTACATACATTCATTCCAATCTAATCTAATCTAATCTTATGGTTTACTACTAGATAATAGGATAAATATAGGCTATTATTCCTATTTTTATACACGCTATAAGACCGCACTTATGAAAACAAATAAGGCCCTACTGATTAAAGGATTCAAACACTTAGCTTTTACGGTGTTTCTTATGTTTACAGCTCCGGTCCTCTTTTGGCAGGCTTTTAGAAATCAAGAACATTTCATGTATGTTCCCGTACTTATTATTGCCGCTATCTTGGCAATCGCAGCAATTGGAATGGCCTTTTACAGTATTAAAATAATAATGGAAGGTATTTTTGGACATGAAGAATAGCATGTTCGTTTACTTAATAGGGCTAATTCGTGTCCCCCGTTTGATAAAAACAATGATAGCGCAAATACCTATGAATACCCTTAGCATAGTATTAGGGTTGCTTCTTGTAGCCATATCCTGCAGGACTGAGGAAAAGGAAATTGGCAAACTCCAACTTGCTAAACAGTACTATGAAATGCTTAACAATTCGGATACTTCTAAAATAGCTGCTTTACTAACCGATACGCTGCTTACCAGAGAAAGGGAATATGACTACGAGCAAAAATTTTCTCAGGAAGAATACATTAATTGGTTACAATGGGATTCTGTATTTCATCCAACGTATAAAATAGTAGACATTAAAGAAGAGAATGAAAGCGTTAAAGCTACCATTTCAAAAATAGATAATAGAATTTCTTTTCTACATGAAGAACCTATGG
>CAZWVO010000221.1:0-4409 GCA_964637535.1 uncultured Flavobacteriaceae bacterium | reverse complement strand
CTTAGATACCGGTGCTTCTAACACCTGCGTGGGTTTAGATAAGATAGATTTCTTTAATTTAGTTACCAAAGCCTCTGAAATTAAGGCGGCTGGCGCTGGCGCCACTGATATGGAGACGCAGGTGTCTACTAAAAACAACATAGCTATTGGCCGCTGGAAAAAGAGCAAAGTAAAACTTGTACTGTTTGACCTTAAGCATGTAAATGAAGCGCTTGTGTCGCACAACGCGCTCCCTGTAGATGGAATTATAGGGGCCGATATTCTAAAGAAAGGAAGGTCAATCATCGATTATAATAAGCAGTTCGTCTATTTAAAGCAATAACAATACGTAGTTGAACTAAGAAGACTGAAACTGATTGTGCAATAAGTAAAAAACAAAAAGCCCGATATCATCTATCGGGCTTTTTTATATTTTGGGTTTGGAATTACATTTCCAAGGCTTTCTTTACATTACCATCCATTAGCAAGGTAGTAGGGTCTTCTAGCGCTTCTTTTACCGCAACCAAGAAACCTACAGATTCTTTACCGTCTATAATTCTATGGTCGTAAGACAAGGCTACATACATAATGGGAGCTATGACTACTTGCCCATCTTTAGCTATGGGGCGCTCTACAATATTGTGCATGCCTAAAATAGCACTCTGAGGTGGATTAATTATTGGCGTAGACAACATAGAACCAAAAACACCACCATTGGTAATGGTAAAGGTACCCCCAGTCATTTCATCTACCGTAATCTCGCCTTCTCTGGCACGTATGGCCAAACGCTTTACTTCAGATTCTACGCCTCTAAACGTAAGGTTTTCTGCGTTTCTAATAACGGGAACCATTAAACCTTTAGGGCCAGAAACCGCAATGCTTATATCTGCAAAATCAAAAGACAACATTTCTTTACCATCTATCATGGAGTTCACCGAAGGGTATAACTCCAACGCTCTTACCACAGCTTTAGTAAAAAAGGACATAAATCCTAAGCTTACCCCGTGCTTTGCTTTAAACGCTTCTTTATACTCTTTTCTAAGTGCAAAAATAGGCGACATGTCTACCTCATTAAAGGTAGTTAACATGGCCGTTTCGTTCTTAACAGACACCAAGCGCTCTGCTACTTTTCTTCGTAACATAGAGAGTTTAGACCTTGTTTCTCCTCTGCTGCCTCCGGTAGGTGAGCCCATAGAAGGTACCGCACTTACCGCATCTTCCTTGGTTATTCTTCCTTCCCTACCCGTACCTGTCACTGCGGTAGGGTCAATTCCTTTTTCGTCTAATATTTTTTGTGCTGCTGGCGAAGGCGTTCCCGTGGCATAGGTTTTCTTAGCCGTTTCTTTAGGAGCCGTTTCTTTAGGAGCCGCTTCTTTAACTACCGCCTTAGGCGTCTCCACCACTTTTTCTTCTTTAACTGCTGCCGCAGCTGGCGCTTTTGCGCTGGTATCTATAAGGCACACTACAGCACCTACCGCTACGGCATCGCCTTCTTCTGCTTTTAAGGTAATTATTCCGCTCTCTTCAGCAGGCAACTCTAAGGTTGCCTTATCCGAATCTACTTCTGCAATGGCCTGATCCTTTTCTACATAATCTCCATCTTGCACTAACCATTCTGCAATCTCTACCTCGGTAATAGACTCTCCAGGAGAGGGGACTTTCATTTCTAAAATCATGTTGTATACTTTATAATTAACCTACTGATCTTTTTCTTAAACTATTCAATATTACTTACAAAATCTTCTTTAACAGGGATATAGTCTTTTTTAACTTCCCCATTAACCATAATGGTTTCAAAAAACAATTTTGCCCCATAGGATATGGCCATATCGGGCACATTTTGCAAACTTAAATGCAAGTGTGGTTCTGAGGTATTACCAGAATTACCGCACTGGCCTAAGAGTGCACCTTGTTTTAGCTGTTGCCCTTCTTTAACTACAATAGACCCTTGTTTTAAATGGGCAAACAAAATATATTCTTTATTTGCGGTTTCTAAAACCACCGTATTTCCTGTGAGTTGTTCGGGGTTAAATTCTCCAGGAATATTGTCTTTTACCCCCGTAATAACCTGCTTAACCACCGCATCGCAAGGGGCAATAATATCCGCTCCAAAAGCATAATAATTGTCGTTATTTTTAGGGTCTCCCTTATGCGAAGCCCCATCTTTTACTTTTACAATATCATAGGCATACTTCTGATTTTCATAAGCTACATGATAATTTTGAGCCACCTCTGTACCTCCCCAAAAGACAAACCACTCTCCTTTAAAAGGCAGTATCATTTTGGTGGTATTGCGTTCCAATACAGGCAAATCATCTGGCTTGTTAGGCTGTATTAAAAAACCAGCAATTTTATGCTCCTCATCTAAGACCATAACCATATCTCTAGCCCCCTTGTCAAAAACGGTTCTATAGACATGTGCTCCTTTGTCTATTTTATGAAAACGCATTTCTTCAATAATTCCTAAAGTAGCATAGGTTTGCGATAAAAACGCCTGGGCTCGCTCTAAAGGAACCGCTTGCTTCATGGTAGCATTAAACATTGCAAACACGGCAGCATGGTCTTGTTTGTTATACCCTTCTTTAAATAGGGTAGACTGCGCTGCATACGCATCTTGTTCTTTATCCTGACCCAAAACGCTCAGCATACACAAAAACAACACGCTAGATAACCATGCTTTCATTCTACTATTTTTTTTTCGCTTTAGGCCTAACCATATTGTCTTTCCGCTTATCAAAGACGTAATCTATTACTTGCTGGTGTCTTCGCTTAGAACGTACAGAGCTCCCCGCAGCTGGTGAAGCATAGAATCTTCTAGAAGCCACTCTAAACGCACGTGCACCTTCAAAATGCATTAATAGGTGACTCCAAGCACCCATATTTCTGGGTTCTTCTTGTGCCCAAACTACATCATCTGCTTTGCTATACTTTTTAAGCAGGGCATTAATCTGATCTGATGGCATTGGAAACAATTGTTCTAACCGCACCAAGGCTACATCCGTTCTTTTGAGCGTTTCTCTTTCTGCTAGTAAATCATAATAAAATTTACCTGTAGTAAACACTAAGGTTTTTATCTTTTTAGCATCTGCTGAAGCATCATCTATGACTTCTTCAAATTTTCCATTGGCAAGCTCTTCTACAGTAGAAACTGCTTTTGGATGTCGTAATAAACTCTTGGGCGTAAATACAATTAAAGGCTTTCTAAATGAAGTCTTCATTTGTCTGCGTAACAAATGAAATAAACTAGCAGGTGTAGAACAATCTGCCACATACATATTATCCTTAGCGCAAAGTTGTAAATAGCGTTCCATTCTTGCCGAGGAGTGCTCTGCGCCTTGGCCTTCATACCCATGCGGCAACAGCATTACTAAGCCGTTTTGTAGTTTCCACTTATCTTCTGCAGCAGAAATATACTGATCTATCATAATTTGGGCTCCATTACTAAAGTCGCCAAATTGCGCTTCCCAAATGGTTAAGGTATTTGGACTTGCCATGGCATAGCCATAGTCAAAACCAACCACACCGTACTCTGATAAAAGGGAGTTATAAATTTGAAAATTTCCTTGTTTTTTAGAAAGGTGGTTTAGCAAAATAACTTCTTCTTCACTCTCTTCCACCTTCATTACCGCATGTCTGTGCGAGAAGGTTCCTCGCTCTACATCTTGCCCTGAAATACGTACGCCATAACCTTCTTGTAAAAGCGAACCATAGGCTAACAATTCGCCCATAGCCCAATCCAACTTATTGGTTTCAAAAAACATTTTCTTGCGGTCGTTTACCAGGCGTTCTACCTTACGAAGAAACTTCTTATCCTCTGGTAATGCCGTAATAATCTTAGCAATAGCAGTAAGTTTCTTTTGGTCTACGGTAGTATCTACCGCTTGCATCATTTCTTTTTCCTGAACCGTTTTAAACTCTTTCCAGGCGTCAGCCATAAAAGGTGTTATTACGGTCTTATCCTCTTTTCTGGAATCTTGTAATTCCTCTTCCAACGATGCTTTATACCCTTTTTCTAGCTCCTTTACATAGCCTGCATTAATAACCCCTTCTTCTAGCAAGCGCGCTGCGTATATATCTCTAGGATTTTGATGTTTAGCAATAGCCTTGTACAACTTGGGTTGCGTAAAGCGAGGTTCATCACCCTCATTGTGCCCGTACTTTCTATAGCCCAGTAAATCAATAAAAACATCGCGCTTAAATTGCATTCTATACTCTAAGGCAAAAAGTGAAGCATGAACAACAGCTTCCGCATCATCCGCATTTACGTGCAATACTGGACTAAGTGTAACCTTACCCACATCCGTACAATAGGTAGAAGAGCGCGCATCTAAATAATTGGTGGTAAACCCTATTTGGTTGTTTACAACAATATGAATGGTTCCATTGGTTTTGTACCCATCTAGGCCTGCCATTTGCACCACCTCATACAC
>CAZWVO010000220.1:0-4424 GCA_964637535.1 uncultured Flavobacteriaceae bacterium | reverse complement strand
TTGGAGTCGGTGAAGTGAGAGATATTTTTCCCCTCAAAAATAGCTTGGTTGTTAGCACTTACTTCTTCTCTTGTGGGAACATTAAATTTACTCATGCTTTTATATTTTCAGTACTCATTATTCTTTTAGAGTACGGTTAATTGTAATTACACTACAAAGGTGCGTCAAACATGAACAGCACTGTTAGTCTTAATTTCCCGAAAACTTGTCTTAATTTCCCTTTAGGCACTAAAAAGAGTTCTTTCTTTGTAGGCTCTAGGAGAATGCGAGGTCATTTTTTTAAAAAATCGACTAAAATGTGCCGCATCATTGAATCCTAGTTCATATGCAATTTCCTGATACTGCTTATCCGTATAATGCATAAGGCGTTTTGCCTCTAATACTAACCTTTCTTGAATGATCTGTTGAGGAGATCTTTGATTGTATATTGCAAAAAGATTGGAAAGCGTTTTAGGCGATTTAAACAGCAATTCTGCATAATCACTTACTTTTCGTTTGGTTCTAAAATGAGTGTCTACCAAAACGTTGAATTTACGTATGGTATCTATTTGATCATTATTTAACTGCTTTACAATACGCTGATCCTTAGCCAGCCGGGTGCACATAATAATAAGTCTTTTTAGGAGCATCTGAAGCATATCTCCCTGAATTTGATCTGGGGTTCTAAACTCATCCTTAAACACCTCGTATAAGGTATAAAATTTACGACGCTGTTCTTCTGGAATTGAAATTAAAGGAAGGTCTTGTGTGCCAAAAAAAAGGATTCCGTTGCACGATACCTCCTTGTCATGGTCAGAAATACAGTAAAATTCTTTATTAAACGAAAACGCTGTTATTGGTAAATTAGACTTTTCAAAAGAAACCTGCTGTAAATAGGTTACCGTTACAAGTTGATCTGGATTTAGATCAATCAATATACCATCTACTTCAAAATGTACCGGTTTACTATTCCTATTCCAAAGAATCTTAATCGTATTATGTGATGCATTAAAATAATGGTTGTCTCCTTTAATATCATCTGTTAAGCCAAAAATAGCTTCTGTTTTTTCATCCTGGAAAACTAAATTCATAAGTAGATATTCTTGTTTGTAGTTTAATTGGACCCAGAAAAACTATTTTGTTTAACCGTCATAAGACTGTTTTCTACCTAATTGTATTCTCTTTTGATCTCTAATCGTATATAAAGTCGGTTTTTTTTGTTTACACTTACACATTATTAAGGTCTCATAATCAAGCTTTTATTAAACAAAAATGTTAATCCTTTGCCTTTCCTTTCTCAACATCTAATATTTTAGTACTATTATTTACTATTGTTATGAAAAAGAAAATTAGGTTTTAACGTTTTTCTTAGACAAGAACCTAGGAAAAATTACTTTTTGTACTTAAAATGGTTATCCATGAGTGAGTTTAAAAATTATAATAAAGCGGCTAACCAGTTTTACAAGGGGCAGAATATTAAAACCCTACCCTTGCATTCGTGGGATATTTTTAGCCCCTATTACAGTAAACTCTTTAAAGAATTTAATGATCTTAATAGTCTAGCTACGCTAGCTAAGGGAAATAATTGGTCTTACGAAAATCAATTTTATGCGGCCTTGGTGGAAAAAAAACAGGTAATTGTAGTTACGGATGCGCAACTCAATATTGTGCACGCTACGCATAATATTTATGGTATGAATGGCTATAGTACAGATGAAATACTGGGAAAGAAACCAAAAATGTTTCAAGGAAAAGCCACTTGTAAAGAAACCACTAAATATATTGCGAAAGCGGTAAAAGCTAAGAAGTCTTTTGAAGCAGTTTTAGTAAACTATCGCAAAGACGGTAGCAGCTATAAATGTTGGATAAAGGGAGAACCAATATGGAACAACAAAGGAAAGGTAGTTAACTTTATTGCTTACGAACGAAAAGTAGCTTAAGTGTATAATAATGTTCGTAAGAAAGTCCCTTATCTATTAGGATAAGGGACTTTTATTTTACCGAGTAGATTTTAGAAATTACAGGTTTCGATTTCTGTTACCCTTAGTGTATTCACCATACCCTTGTCTTTTATAGGCATAGCAGCTAAGCTTATAAGCATATCTCCTACTTCTAAAAAGCCTTTCTTACAAGCAATTTGATTTACATCTTCAATTGTTTCATCTGTAGAAACATACTTGTCGTAGTAAAACGCCTTTACACCCCAAAGCAGACTAAGTTGCGTGAGTATTCTTTTGTTAGAAGTAAACACTAAAATATGTGCGCTGGGTCTCCATGCAGAAATTTGAAACGCGGTATACCCACTATTGGTTAAGGTAGAAATAGCTTTGGCTTTAATTTCATTGGCCATAATAGCCGCGTGATAACATACCGATTTAGTAATGTATCTTTTGGTACGAATATGAGGTGGATCATGAGGGACATTAATTAATTCTGATCCTTCAACACTTAGCAGAATGCTAGCCATTTTTTCAATTACTTGGACCGGGTAATTCCCTACAGAAGTTTCGCCAGATAACATTACGGCATCTGCACCATCCATTACAGAATTCGCCACATCGTTTACTTCTGCTCTGGTTGGCGTTAAGCTAGTAATCATAGTCTCCATCATCTGGGTGGCAATAATTACCGGGATACGGGCTTTTTTAGCCCGTAACACTAATTGTTTTTGTATTAAAGGTACTTCCTGCGCAGGAACCTCAACTCCCAAATCTCCACGAGCTACCATAAGGCCATCGCAATAGGCAACAATTTTATCGATATTCTCTACTGCTTCTGGTTTCTCAATCTTAGCAATGATTGGAATTTTATACTCAGAGTGTTCCTTAAGTAAATTCTGAAGGTCTATCAAATCTTGGCTAAACCGTACAAAGGATAATGCAATCCAATCTACTTGAACAGAAACTGCAAATATGGCATCCTTAATATCTTTTTCTGTTAGTGCGGGCAATGAAATATTAGTATTTGGTAGGTTTACTCCCTTTTTAGATTTCAACGGCCCTCCCTGAATTACTTTTGCCTTTACGGCATCTTTCTTATTGGTAGAGATTACTTCAAAAATTAATTTTCCATCGTCCAATAAAATGAGTTCTCCTGGATTTACATCTCTTGGGAAACTCTCATAATTCATATATACTTTTTCCAAGGTACCTTCAAAAGGTTCTCCGGTAACAAAGGTAATCTCATCTCCAGGCGATACAACAACTTCTCCGGCCATTACACCAACTCGAAGTTTTGGCCCTTGTAAATCCCCAAGAATAGAAGTGTTAGTGCCTAATTCTTCATTAAGTTCTCTAATCATTTTTACACGCTCTTCTACATCTTTATAATCTGCGTGCGAAAAATTGATTCTAAACACATTTACTCCGGCCAGGATCATATCTCTCAACACCTCTTTCTTGCTTGTGGCTGGGCCTAAAGTTGCTACAATTTTAGTCTTTTTCTTACTTGGCATTTTCTAAAAAATTAAATTCTTTTTCGATTTCAGGGTATTGGCATCTACGGCATAAGCGGTAACCACATTTGGAAGCGAAAGCAACGTTTTTACTATACCCTCTTGAAAATTTTCCTCATCTTGCTCTATTTTTAAAAAGTAATCTACATCCTTGAGCTCGGGAACAAGATAATGGTTGGTATAGGACGGTTCTTGCTCAAAGAGACCACTTTGCGCTGTTGTTGCTTCTTCAATACAATTATTGTTTAACAAGGTCCAATACCGATCGTTAATTATGTCTCTCCATTCAAAAACAGGAAAGGATACTTTGGCGGTAATATCTAAATCTGTTTTTGTCCTTTTTAAGTTCGATTTTAGGCTACTATTTAGTGTATATGCTATCGCATAATCTTCTAAACTACTGTGCAACGCTACTAATACAAAAGCGTCTTCATAAAAATCTTCTAGTATTTTATGTGCGGCCGCCATCTTTTTAAACCAAGTTGTAAAGATAGGATTAATAAGCCAATCAGCCTAGATAACTTGGGGTCTAAGGCAATTATGTGTGAACGAAAACGATAGAGTAGCGGTGTATTTGTCACTTCTATTTTCCTTCCATCTTATCTTGAAGTGCAAAATAGGCCCTTTTGGATGCTTTTTCTTCTGCCTTTTTTTTTGAAGTAGCTCTTGCTTTAGCCATAATGCGATCTCCTATAGAAAGCTTAACTGCAAAATGCTTAAGGGTATCATTACCGGTATCTTCATATACGTTATAGTGAAAGTTCTTTTTTTGCTTCTGGCACCACTCAATCACCAGGCTTTTGTAGCTAATTACTTTACCTTCTAACTGTTCAATATCTACATAGGGAACGATGACTCGTTCATCAATAAATTTTTCACAATAATCATATCCTCTGTCCAGATAGATAGCCCCCACAAGCGCTTCAAACACGTTCCCGTGTATGTTATCTCCAAAATGCGACTTTGGAATTCTACTTTCTACATATTGGAT
>CAZWVO010000219.1:0-4437 GCA_964637535.1 uncultured Flavobacteriaceae bacterium | reverse complement strand
AAAGTAAACCTCCATAAACCAATTTACTACCGCCAATTACAATCACAAAACAACGCGGGGTCTCATTAATTTGCGTCCTAATATCGGTCATTAGTACTAACAATTTTACTAAAAATACATCTTAACATACGTAAATCCAATGATGAACTTCTTCTCCTTAGAATATATAAATACCCTAAAAAAAAGTGGAACAATACTTCCTAGTTCAAAATATTTAATAGCCAAATGCCTTAAAGGTTTGGAGCTTAACAAGGCTAAAGTAGTTGTTGAGTTTGGAATGGGAGATGGTTGTATAACCCGCGAAATTCTTAACCGAACGGGAGATGAAACCCTGTTGTTTTCATTTGAAATTAATCCAAGATTTTGTATGCATTGCAAGCATAAATTTGAAGGGAACACTTCGTTGAAGATCGTTAACGAATCGGCTTTTAATTTTAAATCCGTTCTTCAAGATAATGCAATTGCTAAAGTAGATTATGTAATTTCTAGCCTACCCATGTCATTGTTTAGTAAGAAGGATACTTTAGCCCTTTTAGAGAGTGTAAAAAAATATTTAATGGTTGACGGGTATTTTATACAGTATCAATACAGTCTGGGTAATGAAAAATTAATCAATAACACCTTTGATACGGTTTCTAGACAATTTACCTTTCTAAATCTGCCCCCTGCATTCGTATTCAAATGTTCCTAATTTACGGTAAATGATTATTTAAGTTTTAATCTGGTTGCTTCCTATTATTACAGCTTGTTCCCACTTATGACTTCCTTACTATCACTTATTACTCTAGCATATAGCAGCGTATTGCGGCTAACGTAACTTGCACCATTTTGTAAATGATTAGTACCAATACCATAAAACCTAATATGAACATCTTACTGCCTATTATAACAATCACAGCGTATCACAACATACATCATACTGTAGCAAAAGTGATAGCTACTTAAAAGAAAACCAGTCATAAGAATACATTTTAAATAGTTCTTAAACGTTGCCCTATTTGGATAGAAGAACCCGAATAGGTTGTAGCGAATTTCTAATACATTAAAAAGAAGAAATGAGAATAAATGTACTTAACGGGTTAAGAGGATATGCTGCGCTTATGGTTGTGCTATCTCATATGCCTCAAATCACTAATACTGATTTTGGCAGTTCATTATACACTTTAATCAAAGATTTAAACTTGGGTTACCTAGGAGTAGATTTGTTCTTTGTCTTAAGTGGTTTCTTAATCACTAGAATCTTGCTGCGCGACAAAAAAGCAGGCACCTATTCGTTTAAACTGTTTTATATCAAACGCGCTTTACGAATTTTTCCCATTTATTTTCTGACTATTCTGGTCTGTGGCATTGTATTTTCATGGAAAGGAATGGGGTACCTATCTATATATACTGCAAACTATTACTTTTCTTTTAACCCAGCTCCCCATCCTTTAGAACATACCTGGTCTTTATCTGTTGAAGAACACTACTATTTAATCTGGCCTTTAATTGTGTTCTTCTTTTCCAGAAAAATTATTAAAAAATACCTCTGGCCTTTTTTACTGCTAATCTTGTCACTATCATTACTATTGGCCTACAACACTTTTGGAGACACTATTTTTTCAAGACTAATTTATATGGGAACGGAATTTAGAATACTAACATTATGTACGGGGTCATTTTTGGCCTTTTATGAAGCCCGATTAATGGCGTTGAACAAGGTAAAGCTTACCAGATGGCTTCTTCTTTGTTGCATTGTTTCCTTTACCTTAATAGTTATGATGATGCAAAAACTATTTGAAGCTTATGTCCCCATATCTATCTTAGGTCTCCTTCTATTTGCTATGTATTCTACTTTCCTATTTATGACCGTATTGGTTCAAGAAAAAAGAAATAATGTCATAGACACTTTGTTTGGAAATACCTATATTGGGTATGTAGGTAAATTAAGTTATGGACTATATCTCTACCATTTTCCCATTTTTTATGCCTTTGGAATCACAGACAAATTGGATGGTGAATTTATCCCTTTTTCAGAATTTGCACCTCCAATGTTATTTACCATAGTTGTTACTGTAATTTCATATATCGCAATTGAAAAGCCGTTAATGAATTACAAGACAGCATTAGTTCTTAAGTTTAATAAGAACCTTAAAAAACAGCCATCCTAAGTACACTTATTTCAAGGTCAGTTATGATGCAACACATGGGTTAGTTCTTCTAAACGCACCACCAATACTGCGGGTGATATTTCCCAAAAAATTAGGCCATAATTCACGAAAATACAACGCTCTTTTTGCTATTTCACAGGTTCCATACATGGCTTCAGACAAAGAAGCTAATGCCTTGAATGGTTCTACAATGTACGCTATTCACAGTATGTTTGGAGGTGATTTCTTTTAAAATTACATGTTTTTTCATAAAGGGTCAGAATCACTTATTCTCCTATATTTCCCTCTTAATATCTCTTAGATACCACTTATTACTAAGCACCTCTTTCTGGTTTAAATACGCTTTACTTTTGAATAAGATTAAAAGGTGAAGCACATTTTCAATACATGCATTACCTGTTGGAAACTGTAACACAATTTCCAATACAATAGTAACAAAAACGCTAAAATAACAGCACAAATGAAAGATGATAAACTCTCAGTAGATGGCCTTCTAATAGCAGGTATCATTATTTGCTTTTTGCTGATGGTGACAGAAACCTACGTCAATTATTTTGATTTCTTCAAAGAACGTGGTCTAGCAAATGAATATGCAACGGACTTTTTCTCTTTTATCATCAGTATGGGACCTATAGATGAATCTCCTGTTCTGCTCAGACTTATTTGTCTTATAGCTATTGCCATAGCTTGCCTCGGATTTAAAGTAAAAAAGAAGCCCGAAGAAGATGGCAAACAAAATATCTATATCATTAGTACCGGAATTAGTTTTCTACTATTTGTATTAACACCATTCCTTAACGCACATTTTTACATTCACGCGGTATTGTCATTTATCTCTTTTACCGTTTTTATTGGCTCCTACATTAGACTAAGGCGACATTTCAAATATTTTGGAAGTGAGGATGAGTTTAATGAAAAGAACGAAACCTTTAAACAGGGAAAAAACGTGATGACAAACCCCTACTCTGTAAATTTTAAAACAGACAAGGGAACTGTTAACGTAGTAAATCCATTTAGGGCTACTATGGTATTGGGTACTCCAGGTTCTGGTAAATCGTATTCGGTTATTGAAGAATACATACGCCAGCACATTCAAAAAAAGTTTACCATGATGGTATACGATTTTAAGTTTCCTTCTTTGGCAAAAGAAACCCTAGCCTTTTTTGAATACTATAAAGAGGTCTATGACATCACTCCTAAATTTACGGTAGTTTCTTTAGACGATTTAGAGCAATCTAATTTTGTAAATCCGATAAGTCCCGATTTAGTACGTAAAGCCTCTGATGCCATTGAAGCATCGCAAACCGTACTTTTTAACTTGAACAAAGAGTGGATTACCAAAAAAGACTTTTTTGCCCAATCGGCTATTTCCTATTTCGCATGTTGCATCTACTTCCTAAAAATATATGAAAACGGAAAGTATTGCACCTTACCACACGCTATTTCATTGGCTTCGTGCCCAGACGAGAATGTGTTCAAAGTTTTTCAGAACTATCCAGAACTCAAATTTTTTATGACGCCTTTTGCAGATGCTTTGGCAAAAGAAGCTTTTGAGCAATTAGCTGGGCAAACAGCCTCGGCCAGAATACCGCTATCCCAGTTGGCCACTAAAGAATTGTTTTGGGTAATGGGCAATAATGTATACCCAGAAATGAATGTAAGTCTGGCTATTAATAATCCGGAGGAACCTACCATTTTCATTTTGGCCAATTCTCCCTCTACCCAGACCACCAATTCTCCTGCCTTGGGCCTCATTGCAACACAAATACTAAAAGAAATAAACAAACAAGGAAAACAACCCTGTTCCGTAATCATAGATGAGTTACCTACCATGTACTTTATGGGCCTAGATAATTTAATTGCTACAGCAAGATCCAATAAAATTTCTACCACCATAGGTATGCAAGATCTGGAGCAGCTCAAGCGAGATTACGGGGATAAGATTGCAGATACCATTTTTAATATCGTTGGAAATATTTTTAGCGGATCTGTACGTAGCGGAACGGCAACCAAACTGCAAGAAATTTTTGGAAAGAAAAAACAAAAGCTAAAGAATGTATCGGTAGATACCGGAAGCACCTCTTATACCATTAATGAGAATTTAGATTTTGCCATCCCTATTTCTACCATTTCTCAATTATCGCAAGGTGAGTTTGTGGGTATTGTTGCAGACAATTTTGGGGAAGAGATCGATCGCAAAATATTTAGAGGAAAAATAAAAGTAGATAAACGTACAGATCAAATTAAAACCCCTATGCCAACGGTTATTGAAGAATCAGAACTTGTA
>CAZWVO010000218.1:0-4441 GCA_964637535.1 uncultured Flavobacteriaceae bacterium | reverse complement strand
TTCATACTAGGCATTAACAACCGTTTTAGGGTGTAATACTACACGTTCTCCGTTTACACGGATAGACATTTCCTCATTACCCTCTAACTCAAAACGATTTTCAGAGGGAGTTACTGTAACTTTCAAAATTCTATTTCTAAAGTTAATTTTAAAGGAATAGGCGGTCCATTGCTCGGGTATTTTAGGTGTAAAAGACAATTTATCATTAACAATTCGCATTCCTCCAAATCCTTCTACAATACTCATCCATGTGCCTGCCATAGAGGTAATATGTAAGCCTTCTTCTACCTCCTTATTATAATCATCGAGATCTAACCTAGAGGTGCGCAAGTAAAACGTATAGGCTTGCTCCATACGACCTAATTTTGCTGCCTGAATACTATGAACGCATGGAGAAAGTGAAGATTCGTGAACCGTAAAAGGTTCATAAAAATCAAAATGACGTTCCAGTTCTTGGGAGCTAAAATGATCTTCAAAAAGGTAAAACCCCTGTAAAATATCTGCCTGCTTAATATAGGGCGATCGCAATATACGATCCCAGCTCCATTTCTGATTAATAGGACGTTGCGCTTTATCTAAAGCTGCCACCGTTACCAATTCTTTATCTAGAAAACCATCTTGTTGCAAATAGATCTGATGTGCTTCAGAATAGGGGAAATACATCCCATCTGCCACTTTTTTCCATGCTGCCACTTCGGAATCCTTAAGTGTTGTTATTCCAATAATTCGGGTATAATCTTCTGGGTAGCCTTCTCTTACTTTTTCTAACTGCTCAATAGCATAGGTAATGCACCATTTAGCAAGGTAATTGGTATACCAATTGTTATTTACATTATTCTCGTATTCATTTGGCCCCGTTACTCCTAAAATAACATACTGTTCTTTTTCTGTAGAGAATGTTGCTCTTTGATACCAAAAACGGGCAATTCCTATAAGTACTTCCAGTCCCATTTCCGGAATATAGCTGTAGTCTCCTGTATATCGATAATAATTATAAATGGCAAAGGCAATAGCGCCATTACGGTGAATTTCTTCAAAGGTAATTTCCCATTCATTATGGCATTCTTCTCCATTCATGGTTACCATTGGATAAAGGGCGGCCCCGTCAGAAAAACCTAGTTTTTGGGCATTTTCAATCGCTTTTTCTAGATGATTATAACGATATTTCAATAAGTTTCTGGCTACTTCTTGATCCTTAGTTGCCATATAAAAAGGAATGCAGTAGGCCTCGGTATCCCAATAGGTGCTTCCGCCATATTTTTCTCCAGTAAAGCCCTTGGGGCCAATGTTTAGTCTAGAGTCTTTACCCAAATAGGTATGGTTCAATTGCATAATGTTAAACCGTATTCCTTGCTGCGCCTTAACATCTCCTTCAATGCAGATATCGCTCATTTCCCAGATATTGCTCCAAGCCTCTTTCTGCTGCCTTAGAAGCAGTTCAAAACCTAAGGTGGTGGCCTTTACCAAAACTGCTTTAGCAGCAGCTAATAACCTATTTGGTTTATGATTTGTAGAAACTGTATACCCACCGTACTTATATAGGGTTACTGTTTCTCCCTTGCTTGCCTTTTGCGTATGGGTTAAACTAACCTGAAGTTCTGCTATGTTTGCAGTAGGAGCAACCGTTTGTCTTGCTCCTTTGTAGAAGAGCTCGGACTGCATAAAAGTACAGGTAGCAAAATTAGTTTTCATAGTAGTAGCCTCAATAAAAGTCGTATTATCATCTGCTACAATATTGGTTGTTTTCCAAAAGGTATCGTCCCAATTCGTATCCTCATTGGTAATACTACTATCTAAATAGGGTTGTAAAACTACTTCTCCGTCTCTATTTTGTATGGTAATGTCATATTTAATAGCGCCCAACTCATCTATATCCAAACTCAAAAAACGCGTAGCTTTCACTTCAATTTCTGACCCCTTAGCCATGGTAGCAACAAAACTCCGTTGGTACCACCCTTCTTTCATATTAAGTTCTCTTCTAAAACTGGAGACTTTTTTGCACGTATTTAAATCTAAAACTTCTCCGTCTATCTGCACTCGTATTCCAATCCAGTTTGGTGCATTTAGCACTTTGGCAAAGTATTCTGGGTAGCCATTTTTCCACCATCCAACTCTAGTTTTATCTGGATAATATACCCCTCCAATATAACTCCCTTGAAAAGTAGCTCCACTATAATCTTCTTCAAAATTGGCTCGTTGCCCCATGGCTCCATTACCTATACTAAAAATACTCTCAGAAGATTTTACGTTTTGAGGATCAAAACCTTCTTCTATAATAGACCAAACATCTGGTTTAATATAATCTTGATTCATAACTATTTGCGATTATTATCTATTACTATTGAACAGTGGGGGCTTAAGGGAAAATTATTTTTTACACGTTCTACGCGAGGCGTTCTTTAATAAAATCAATTTCAATTTGGGTAAAGTCTTTAAAAATATACTGGGCTTGATTTAGCACTTCTGGATCACCTATTCCTACGCTTACCATACCTGCGGCATTAGCCGCCGCAATACCTGCAATAGCGTCTTCAAAAACAATACAGTTTTGAGGAGCCACACCAAGACGTGAGGCCGCTATTAAAAAAACCTCCGGATCTGGCTTAGCGGTGGTTACCTGAGTTCCATCTACAATGACATCAAAATAAGATAATAAGTTTAGCTTTTCCAAAATAGGAACAGCATTTTTGCTTGCAGAACCTACCGCTAAAGGAATAGTATTTGACTTAAGATATTGGAGGACTTTGGTTACATCTGGAAGAATTTCTGTTTCATCCATGCGCGCAATATAGGTAAGGTAATCTTTATTTTTTTCTATTAACCAAGATTCAAACTGCGCCGTAGAAACTTCTAGCTTACCCATTTGTAATAGTATTTCTAGGCATCTTCTGCGACTTACTCCTTTAAATTGTTCATTATGATCCTCGGTAAATACAATGCCAAGTTGCGCGGCCAACTTTTTCCATGCTAGGAAATGATATTTAGCCGTATCTACAATTACACCATCTAAATCGAAAATAAATCCTTTTTTTTTCATGCATTCTGGTTAATATGTTCTTCTTTCCATAAGTGAATAAAATAACTATACCGCGTTAACCATGTATAATTAATATTCATTGGGCTAAAAAATTTACGACTGTTTTACTTTGGTTTTGAAGCAACATTACAACTTAGAAAAGGTAACTGCCTTTAGTTTGTAGATTCACGTTCTATTAAGGTAGGTTCTAAAACCTTTGTTTTAAAAATTTCCTCTTCTTCCTCATTCTCTACCTTATTAATAAGCATCTCAGCTGCTATTTCGCCCATTTGTTCTCCATGTTGCGCTATAGCAGTTAGGGTTGGGTTGGCGTATTTGGATAAAATACCATCTGTAAACCCAATAAAAGCAATATCATCTGGTATTTTATATCCTTTCTTCTGTACAACACGCATGCTGTGAATTGCAAAAATTTCGTTCACACATAGTACGGCGTCTACCTGAGCCTTTTCAAAAAAATCCTGGATGGCTTCCTTATTAAGATCCATATATGGTAATTTCAACACCAAATCTTTATTTATTGGAATATTATGATCTTTTAGCGCCGCATAGTAGCCTTCTGTTCTATCCTTACTTACACTTAAATACGCTTTAGTTGTAACTAAGGCTATTTTTTTTCTCCCATCATCAATTAGGCGTTTTACTGCCATATAGGCTCCCATTTTATCATCAATAATTACCTTATCACAATTTACCTCATCTGTAATACGGTCAAACAACACCAAAGGAATACCCTGTTCCGTAACCTCTTTTAAATGATTGAAGTCGTTCTTTAGTTGCGTTTCCGAAGATAAGGACATGATAAATCCATCAATACTGCCATTTGCTAGCATCTCCATGTTAATTACTTCTTTGTCGAAAGACTCATCGGACAAACAAACAATTACATTGTATCCCTTTGCATTCGCAAATTTTTCTATTCCTCTAATCACCGTTGTAAAAAAATGATGAACAATATCTGGGATAACTACACCTATATTTTTGGTGCGTTTGTTTTTAAGACTTATTGCAATATTATTGGGCTTATAATTATACAATTTGGCAAAAGCCTGTATCTTTTCTTTAGTATCTCTACTAATTTCCTCACTATTTTTAAGCGCCTTAGATACCGTAGAAATAGAAACCTCTAATTCTCGGGCGATATGTTTTAAGGTAATCTTTTTTTTCAAACCTGCTCCTCTTTAAGTCAACTTCCTTATGTATTGGAAAAATACTCATTTTTAATTCAAGCTAGAATTTTAAGATCGTTTTTTTCGCAACATGTTAATTTAAGGAAAAAAAACGCTTTTTATTTCAAAAGAAAGTAAAAATAAAAAATGCTATATTTGATAAAATATTGCGCATTTCACAATATTATAAGAATAAACTACTACATTCATAATTTTAAGAGACGTACTTTAATGG
>CAZWVO010000217.1:0-4463 GCA_964637535.1 uncultured Flavobacteriaceae bacterium | reverse complement strand
ATACAATTAACATAAATACAGTGCACAAAAAAATCACACTTTATGTAATGTGATTGTTTTGTGATAAAAAAAGAATACAATTGAAACTGCGGTGTATATTTTATGTTATATCTATAGTTTAACTAATGCGGCAAGATTGTATACACCTACTTTGAGATCGTGTTTTTTTGCACTGTTACAAGGACATAACTTCTTTTTTGGCCATTTCAAATTCTTGCATCAATTCTTGTACAATATCTGCCGCTGGCATAATGTGGTCTATTAAGGCAGCTACCTGTCCAATTTCCAGTTCTCCTTCATCCATATCTCCTTCAAACATTCCTTTTTTGGCTCTTGCTCGTCCTAACAATTGCTTAAGCTCTTCTATAGAAGCTCCATGTTCATATGCGGTTTGCACATCATGATAAAATTTGTTTTTGATGAGCCGTACAGGTGCCAGTTCTTTTAAAGTAAGTTGCGTAGCACCTTCCTTAGCTTCAATAACTTTTTGCTTAAAATTATGATGCGAAGAGGCTTCATTGCTAGCTACAAATCTACTTCCCACCTGTACTCCATCTGCCCCTAGAATCATAGTAGCAAGCATAGCTCTACCTGTAGCAATGCCACCTGCCGCAATTAACGGAAGTTGTATGTGTTTGCGAACAGCAGGCATTAAAGTTAGGGTAGTAGTTTCATCACGCCCATTATGACCTCCAGCTTCAAAGCCTTCTGCCACTATAGCATCCACCCCTGCCTCTTGCGCCTTTAATGCAAATTTTAAACTACTTACTACGTGCACCACGGTAATGCCATTTTCTTTTAAATACCCAGTCCAAGTCTTTGGGTTCCCCGCCGAAGTAAATACTATTTTCACTCCTTGTTCTATAATAATATCTATTACTTCTTGTAGGTCTGGATACAACATGGGAACGTTTACTCCAAATGGCAGATCTGTGGCCTGCTTACATTTTTGAATATGTTCTCTTAATACCTCTGGATACATTGAACCGGCCCCCAAAAGACCTAGGCCACCAGCGTTAGACACAGCAGAAGCTAAACGCCAACCGCTAGTCCAGATCATTCCAGCCTGCACAATAGGGTATTGTATTCCAAAAAGTGAAGTGATTTTATTTTGCATATATATAAGCTTAAAACAGATACTTTGCGTAAGGTAAAGAAGAAAAGTGAAATTACGATATTACACCAGAACCCACTAACTCATCGTTAAGGTACCAAGCCGCAAACTGCCCTTCCGTAATTGCAGATTGCGAGGTATCAAAATCTACATAGAGCCCCTGCCCTATCTTATACAATGTTGCTTGCTGCAACGGTTGTCTATAACGAATGCGGGCCATTACATTAAGGCTTTCTCCCTCTTTAAGCATTAAATCTTCTCTAATCCAATGAATTTCATCTTCGTCAATAAAGAGTGTTTTTCGGTATAATCCAGGATGGGATTTGCCTTGTCCAGTATAGATCACATTGTCATTTACATCGGTTTCAATCACAAATAAGGGTTCCTTGGTTCCTCCAACATCCAAACCTTTTCGTTGTCCTATGGTGAAATAATGTGCACCTTGGTGTTCTCCAACTACAGCGCCGTCTGCTATTACATAGCTTGGCTTTTTTGCGTGGAAAGCCAATTCTTCTTCCTTGATATTAAAAACAGGTATAGCCCGGTTATAGGTATCTAAACTCGCAGGAACCTCAACAATTACACCTTTTTTGGGTTTCAATTGTTGTTGTAAAAAATCGGGCAAACGTACCTTACCAATAAAACAAAGCCCTTGAGAATCTTTTTTATCGGCCGTTATTAACTTATTTTCTGTTGCTATTTGGCGCACCTCTGGTTTAGTCAATTCTCCAATTGGAAACAGGGTTCTTGCTAATTGTTCTTGAGACAATTGGCATAGAAAGTACGACTGATCTTTATTGTTATCTACTCCCGCCCGCAATTGATATATTTCTTCTCCTAAAGTGTTGGTAATTGTCCCTTTACGGCAATAGTGTCCTGTAGCTACATAATCTGCACCCAACTGCAAGGCAATTTTTAGGAATACATCAAATTTAATTTCTCTATTACAGAGCACATCTGGATTAGGAGTTCTCCCCATTTCATATTCTCGAAACATATAATCTACAATACGCTCTTTATACTCCTCGCTTAAATCAACCGTTTGGAACGGAATTCCCAATTTCTCTGCTACAATAAGTGCATCATTGCTATCTTCTAACCAAGGACATTCTTCAGAAATAGTGACAGAATCATCGTGCCAGTTTTTCATAAACAAGCCTATTACCTCATACCCCTGTTCCTTTAAAAGATAGGCCGCAACGCTAGAATCAACTCCGCCAGAAAGTCCGACAACAACTTTTTTCATTCGTATAAAATCAACTGCAAAATTACAAAATATTCTGAAGTTGGAGACATCCGTAGCATACCACTTATCTGGATAAAATGCTGTATTATCCTTAAGGTAATAGTGCGATATTACAGTAAGGTTGTTTAAAGTATGTGTAATTACTACGGCCTTTCTTCTAATTTTCGAATAAGTATGTATTTCAACGGGTTTTTGAGGGATTTTAGAGGATATTCCCTAAATTGGCCCCTTTAAAACGACACTAATTTAGAACTCTATAGTTATGAAAATGAAATTCCTTCTCCGTAATAGGATATGGATGCTAGCGGTTATATTCCTGGCATTTGCCTGTAGTAATGATGATGATAGCAGTACATCCAATAATAATACTACTGCGAAAAACTTGAACGTTGTTGAAGTTGTTGCGGATAACGATGACTTATCCTTATTGGAAGCAGCTGTAATTAAAGCAAATTTAGCTGGCGTTTTGCAAACCGATGGGCCATTCACCGTTTTTGCTCCTAACGATGCCGCATTTATGGAGCTCTTAGACTTACTTGGAGATGATTATAACAGTTTGGACGATTTTGATACTGCAATTGAATTGCAAATTTTAGGTGCTATTCTAGCATATCATGTAGTACCTGCGCAGATTAACTCAGCAATACTTACTCCAGGTCCGTTACCTACCTTACTTCCAGATAATAGTATAGAAATTATAGCAGAAGGAAATGGTTTTGTTATTGGTGATGCATCGCCGGTGAATGCTAATATATTAGATGCTGATAACGAAGCAACTAATGGCGTTGTGCATATTATTGATAAGATCTTATTACCGGAAGCGGCTTCTATTTTATTTGCGGATCCAGGAGGGGATCCTGAGCGATCTTTAAGAGATATAGTGGTAGAAAGTGAAGATCTTACTTTCCTTGAAGAAGCGCTGGTTAAAACCAATTTATTAGATGCTTTAGCGGCTGATGGACCGTTCACTGTTTTTGCACCTTCTGATGCTGCCTTAACGCAACTTCTAGATCTTCTTGGTCTTGGGTTTACCGGTTTAGATAGTTTTGATAGTGAATTTAGAATTGGCTTATTAAGAGATATTCTATTATATCATGTAGTGCCTGACCAAGTAATGGCTGCAGATTTAGCTGAAGGCGATGTTGCTACCTTGTTACAAGATAATTTTATTGAAGTAGTTGCCAGCGGTGATGGTTTTGTATTGCGCGATGTAACTGGCTTTGATGCTGCTATTCTTGCAACCGATATTGAAGCTAGTAACGGTGTACTTCATATCATTAACAGAATCTTAATTCCAAGAGAGACCTTAACTTCTCTTGCACCTTTATTAGATCAGCAGACGTTAGCTGTACTACTTGCAAATCCAGATTTAGAAATTTTATTTAACGCGGTTATCTTAGGTAACGAAGACATAAGAACAGCTTTAGATCAAACTTCGCCATTTACCTTTTTCGCGCCCAGTAATGAAGCTTTTCAGGAGCTCTTTGCGGTACTAGGGGTAAATGATATTACAGATTTAAATACGCCCGACGGTAGAAGTTTGTTAGCTACCGTGTTATCTTATCACGCTATACAAGGAGAAAAATTTCTTGCTTCGGAGCTTACAGACGGACAAGTATTAACTACACTTCAAGGGGAAACCTTAGTAGTTCGTATTAACCAGGGTGTTGTTCAGATTGTAGACGCAAGTCCAACAGGAGCTAATGTTATTTTCCCAGATATAGAGGTGGGTAATGGAGCTATACATGCTATAGATAAGGTATTACTACCTCAAGAAGTTATTGCAGCGCTGGCTGGACTATAAACAGACGCATACAAAGGAAATAGTTTCCTTTTACACAGAAAAATCCGGAGCTTAATACCCTCCGGATTTTTTTGTTTCATAACTATTTTGTTAAATTTTTGTAAAAAATCGTTAAACAAAAGCAACGATTCGTCCGTATTACATCTTTCCTACGTAGTTCCGTTCTAATGGAAATTTTAGCTTCTTTTTAGGTTGTACACCAGAACCTAAAAACACTATGTATGAATTTATTAATTAAACCAATCCTTTGAATCAACTTTTTAAACCAAAACATTTTTTTATTTTTTCCGTAATCACCT
>CAZWVO010000216.1:0-4471 GCA_964637535.1 uncultured Flavobacteriaceae bacterium | reverse complement strand
AATAAAGGTACGTTCGTTAGTTGGTTTAATGACCCTAAATTCAGTACTGGTAATACCGTACAAGAAATTGAAAAAACTTAAAAACTTTTATAATGGGGTGAAATGGTTTAGGAACTATCGTAAAAAAAATGGCAAATACATGGTTATTGAAGAATTGGAAGAAGGTAAGGATCTCCTCCTGTCATTAGTGCCAAAAAAACGGATGAAAAAGCTTCTTAAGGCCCTTCTAGATCCAAAAGAATTTTTAAGCACATACGGCATACGTGCCTTGTCTAAAATTCATGAAAACCCATATTCTATAATGATAGAAGGTCAGCTGTTTGACGTGAAATATGACCCTGCAGAATCATCTACGCATTTGTTTGGAGGTAATTCCAATTGGCGAGGCCCTATTTGGATGCCAATGAATTTTTTATTCGTACAGTCCCTTTTGGAATACTATAAATATTATGGCAATGATTTGAAAGTGATATGCCCATCAGCCGTAAATAAAAAATTGAACTTAAAAGAGGTTAGTGACGAAATCAATAACCGCTTGGTAAATATGTTTAAAAAAGACGAGGAGGGCAATAGACCCATTCATGCGTTACATCAAGATTGGTATCGCGATGATAATTTTAAAGATTTGGTGCTGTTTTACGAATACTTTCATGGAGATAATGGACGTGGTGTTGGAGCTACTCATCAAACAGGGTGGACAGGCTGTGTGGCGCATTTAATTGATGAATCTTGTTGGAAAGAATGATACTTTTTATACAAAAATATAGGTTTAAGGTGTTGCGATGCGTACTGCTAAAGTTAGGATTGGTAGGGTTATATATGTTGTCTTTTTCTTCCTGTAAGGAAGCAGCTGAGGAAAAAGGAAACAGCAATACCCCGCAAATAACATCAGCTAAAACCTATAAAAATATTGGATCAATTGAGCGTATTTCGCCAGAGTTGGACGCTATTGTTCCTAGCGATGCCACAATTGAAGTTTTAGGAGAAGGTATGACGTGGGCCGAAGGACCATTGTGGATTCCAGAGAAGAAATGGGTGCTTTGTTCCGATGTTAAAGAAAACCGTATTCATGTCTGGTCAGAAGAAGATGGTTTTAAAATTTTTCTGGAACCCTCTGGATTTACGGGTCAAGTTACAGATAGTCGTGAACGCGGTTCCAATGGCTTAGTACTGGATGCTCAAGGTAAACTTGTTCTTTGTCAGCATGGAAACAGACAAGTAGCTCGGATGAAAGCCCCGCTAGAAAACCCTAAAGCAGACTTTGAGGTAGTTGCTAATCAATATCAAGGGTTACGATTTAATAGTCCCAACGATTTGGTTTTTGATTCTAAAGGCAATCTATATTTTACCGATCCTCCGTTCGGGCTTAGTGAAGCCTTGATGGAAGACCCTAAAAAGGAAATTCCCTATCAAGGGATTTACCGTCTAGATACCGAAGGTAAAATTTCCTTATTAACAGATAAGGTTAGTCGCCCCAATGGCTTAGCGTTTTCGCCAGATGAAAAACTACTTTATGTTGCAAATACGGATGGTGAAAACGCCGCTTGGTACGCATTTGAAGTAAAAGAAGACGGCTCCTTAGGTGCCATGAATGAAATTCTTAATGTTACCCATCTTATTGGAAAGGAAGTAGGCTTTCCGGATGGAATTAAAGTAGATCAAAATGGAAACATATTTACTGCTGGACCAGGAGGACTGTGGATTTTTAATGCGAACCACCAATTAATTGGAAAAATAAAGCCAGGAGAATGGGTTTCTAATTGTGCATTTGATAAAAATTACAACACACTTTTTATTACAGCAGATGATTATTTGCTGAGAGTAAAACTTGATACAAACAAAAGGAAAGTATAAAAAAGCATGGACTTGAAAAACAAAACAATAGACGAATTACTTGCAATGGAGTGGTTAGAAACTAACGGTCTGGGAAGCTATGCCTCATCCTCAATTTCAGGAGCCAATACAAGAAAATATCATGGGCTGTTAGTGGCTGCTATGAACCCTCCAACGGAACGAAAAGTTTTAGTGTCCAAGGTAGAGGAACGTATTTTTCAAGGAAGTGAAGTTTTCGATATTTCAGTAAATCAATATCCCGGTGTGATACATCCGCAAGGACATCAGTTCTTAAAATCGTTTGAAAGAAGACCTATAGCTACATGGACCTATGAGGGTAAGGGATGGGCCGTTAGTAAAAGAATTTTTATGGTTCCAGATAGCAATACTACGGTGATTATCTATGAAAACATTGGTAAAAAACCGTTTATGCTTGAAACGCATCCATTGTTAGAACATAAAGATTATCACTGGACGTTTCATGAAAATGAATTTGATTTTTACTATGAACAAATAGCGTCTGGGATTAAGATACATGCTTATCCAGATAGCCCGGCATTATATATGGGCTGGTCTAAAGGAACATTTTCTGAAGAAAGAGCCTGGTATAAAAACAATCAACTATACAGAGAAAAATACAGAGGACAAGAGGGACAAGAAGATTATTATAGAATAGGCTACATAACGGCTGATATGGCTCCTGGGCAAAAAATTGCGGTAACCTTATCTACGGAAAGTGAAATGATGAACAAAAAGTATTATGCTCTTGAAAGAAAAGCAATTACTCATGTGTCAAAATTGAAATCAAAAAGCGTTAAAAATAAGTTTTATAACGATTTGTTACTGTCTGGAAATCAGTTTATAGTGAATAGAAAATCAACCAATTCAAAATCTATTATTGCTGGCTATCATTGGTTTACAGATTGGGGAAGAGATACGATGATTGCTATGAGAGGGCTTTCAATAGCTGTTGGAGATCAAAAAACTTCAAAGTCAATTTTGTCTACTTTTCTTAAATATGTGGATAAAGGAATGCTTCCTAATCGTTTTCCAGATTACGATGGACAAGAAGTAGAATACAACACTATAGATGCAACCTTATGGTTGTTTATTGCCATGTATGAGTACTTGGTGAAGTTTGGAGATCGTAAATTTATTGATGATAATGTCGGAATATTAGAAGAAATACTACTCTGTCATATCAAAGGAACAAGATATAATATCCATTTAACAGCGGAAGGTTTTATTTCTGGAGGCGATAAGGAATGGCAATTAACTTGGATGGATGCTAAAGTTGGCGATTATGTAGTTACCCCGAGAATTGGTTGCCCAGTAGAAATAAATGCACTTTGGTATAATGCGATGTGTATTTATGAACATTTTTGTTCAGGATGCAATGTAGAAATCCATAATCAAATCAGGAGTACCAAAGAAAAGTTTCTTAAAAACTTTGAAAAATTCTTTATGAGTGAGGAAGGTTATCTGTATGATGTTGTAAACAAAGACAGTGTAGAAACTTGTTTTAGACCAAACCAGATATATGCTGTTAGTTTACCCTTTTCTATGCTCAGCAAAGAAAAGGAAAAGAAGATTGTGAAATTGGTGGAACAAAAATTAGTTACACCTTATGGATTACGTACGCTAGATATGGATAATCCAGAATTTGTGGGTACGTATGCAGGGAATCAATGGGATCGGGACACCGCTTATCATCAGGGTACGGTATGGCCATTTCTTTTAATGGAATACTGGCAGGCTTATCTTAAAGTAAATAAATTTTCAGCTAGTGCGAAACGAAAAGTACTGGTTTCAACAATGAGTCTTCAAACTCATTTTTATCAATCTGACTGCGTTCACGGTATATCTGAAATATTTGATGGTGAAAAACCGCTAGAAGGAAGAGGTTGTATAAACCAGGCTTGGTCTGTAGCGGCATTAGTAAAAGTGTTTGCTGAAAATGAGCTTTTTAAACTTTACAAGACATGAAAGCACAAAAGGTTATATCGGTTTACTTAAGTGGTTTTTTAGTAGGAATAGCGCTAGTTTTATTTCCTGCCGCTTCAAATATTTTTGTAGACTCTAATTTCCATGGCTTTAGTAGTTCCCAATACGGTTTTATATTTATTCCGCAGATTATTTTTGCTATTCTATCATCCTTAGGTGCACCCAAATTGGCCAAGAAGCTTGGCATGAAAAAAATTATGCTATTTGGACTTGGAGCTATTTTTTTGTCCATGGTATTGCTCTCTTCTTCGCACTGGTTTATGCATGCGATGTACAACTATGCTATAATCTTACTAGCAACTGCCTTTATGGGGATGGGTTTTGGTTTTACAATTACAGCATTAAACCCTTTTGCGTATCAGCTCTTTCCTGGTAAGGAGACCTCTGCGGTTACCGCAATGCATATTATGCTTGGTTTAGGAACGGCTAGTTCTGCTATAGTACTCAATTTCTTTCTAAATATGGATTTGTGGTGGGGAGCTCCGTTAATTACGGCTTCCTTGGCTTTAATTTTAACCCTTCTTAGCTTGTTTACCTCACTACAACTTACACAGACAGAAACGAAGGAAGAAAAGAGCGAAAAAAGGATACCAAGAAGGGTTTGGTTGTTTGCATTAGCAGTGCTTCTTTATGG
>CAZWVO010000215.1:0-4487 GCA_964637535.1 uncultured Flavobacteriaceae bacterium | reverse complement strand
GAAATGCATTATTTTGAAGGAGGAAATGTATTTACGTTAGGGATATCGGATACCACCTTACCAGAAACTACTATTCTGGACAATGTAAGTTTCTACGCTATGACGGTGAATAACGGACGCTTATATGGCACAGATGCCTTGGATTTTGCTAGCAATGGAACCTTGTTAGTATATGACATTAATTTAGCTACTGAACTCACCACCTTAACCGTAGGGTTAATTCCTGGGGGAATTTATTTTAATTAAGAAACAAAAAACAGCTTGGACATACGTCCAAGCTGTTTTTAGATGTATTTATATACCTTCTCTATTGCTTTAAACTTTCCATTTCTCCTGGAAGCATATACATTTCGGAACCGAATCTAGGTTGTTTTAAAGCTCCGTCCTTCATTTTAGAAACTGACCTATTTGGTTGCACTCTTGCATTTTTAGCCGTATTACCAAGCATATGGTCTAACGTAGCTCTTAGTAGGGCTTCATCAGGATCTCCAAAAGGCCTAATATCTTGCGCAAAACGAAATTCTTCTACTAAAACTTCTGGCTCAAAACCAAAGGTGTAATCACTTTCGTTATTATTGTTAAACACTTGAAAAACAATTGGTTGCATTCCTATATTATGGTTAGGGTTTCTATTGTCAAAATCTGTAAACGGATCACTATTCCCACTTGCAGGAGCATCTACTACAGTAATAGACCCCTCATTTTTACCTACTGTAGTTTCACCAATAGTAATTACAGGCATAAATGGCCTTAAGCCATTAATCATAATCTCACTAGCCGAAGCTGTCCTGGTAGTAGTGATAATATAGAGTCTATCAATGTTAGTGAGACGCACTGCGGGTTCTCTACTTAAGAATTCACTTGTAGTTTTATCAAACAACGAAATGTCATCAAAAAATGGAAAAACAACCCCATTATCGGCATCTCTTTTATCGTTGTATTGCAGTCTAGCAACAGCGTCGTTGTCTTCCGGTACGTTACCATTTATCATACTTGCTAAAAATGCCGAGGTAAGCACAGAGCCCCCTCCATTATAGCGTAAATCTAGAATGAGTTCATCTATTCCCTCATTTCTAAAAGATTCAAATACATCGTTTAACTCTCCATGAAAAGTAGCTCTAAACCCGTTATAGACTAAATATCCTATTTTTCTACCTCCTTCTTCCAAAACTTCAAAATGCTGAATAGGATTAGAAGTAATTAATTCTGCAGTTAATGGAATGTCATTGGGTTCTGGTATAAATACATTATCTACAAAACTACCAAAGCCAAGGGTAACACTTGTATTTCTAAAAACGTTATTAATGACATCAAAATTGGTAGTATTCATTACGGTTCCATCAACTTTATAAATCAGATCTCCTCGCTCAATACCAGCTGCGTCTGCAGGAGAATTGGGGGTGACAAAGGTGACATAGATAACAACGTCTTCTGTTTCTGCTGATGTGCGTACCAGAAACCCTAAGCCCATACCGTACGATTCACTAATGCCTCTAAAAGCATTCAATTGTGCGTCTACATCATCAATATACCACGAAAAATCATCGGTTACTCCTGGTTCAAAAACCAACTCGTCAAATAAGCCTTCAGAAGAACTAAAGCCATTTAAATAGGTGTGCAATTCGTCGGTATCCGCAAATCTGTCATCAGCTAAATCAGCAACATCACTCTGCCAAAAATACCAATGATTCATTCCACGCCAAATAAAGTCATTGACTTCACTTTGTAATTGCACATTACCTTCTCCCTGCGGAATCTCCGTTTGAGGGGTAAGATCATCATCACTGCTGCATGCTGTAAATAGTACTAAACTTAATCCAAATAATAACAACTTTTTCATCATAGCTTTTTTTAATCATACCCTAAAAACCTACCAATTATCATTCCAAACTAGGCATATTAACGGGTATTTTTATTTCATAGGCAATACAAACGTAAACCTTTAATTATTTAGTTTACATACTTCTAAAATACTTACATTGAAGCGAATAAAAAATTTTTTGTAACAAAAATCGTTATACTTCGTCTTCCTTATGTAAACGGTTTAAACCCCTTTTATAACAACAACCAAAAAACGAATGAAGCAGGCAGAATTTTTAAATGTGGTAATGCCTTTTAAAGACAAACTGTTTAGATTGGCAAAAAGATTGTTAGTCTCTACAGAGGAAGCTGAAGATGCTACGCAAGAAATTTTGCTAAAACTTTGGGATAAAAATAGTCGTATGGAGGGGTATAAGAACATTGAAGCTTTTGCCATGACGATGACAAAGAATTTTTGTTTGGACCGTTTAAAGTCAAAACAATCGTCTAATTTAAAATTGGTACATACCAATTATACAGACGAAAACAGATCACTTCAAAAAGAAGTAGAAGCAAAGGATAGCGTAGATTGGGTGCAGCGTATTATGGAAGAGCTGCCAGAGCAGCAAAAACTAGTATTACAATTACGCGATGTAGAGGAATACGATTTTGAAGAAATTGAAGAAATGCTAGATATGAAGCCTACCGCGGTACGCGTGGCATTATCTAGAGCACGAAAAACAGTACGAAAAAGATTAATAGAAAAACATAGCTATGGAATTGGATAATATTGAAAAATTACTGGAAAAATATTTTGAAGCTACTACTACAGTAGCGGAGGAAGAAACGTTACGGGCCTATTTTTCACAAGAAAGTGTAGCAGCACATTTAGAGCAATACACCCCTATGTTTCAGTATTTTTCCAATGCTAAAGAAGAACAGTTTACCAAAACACTTCCAACGCTTACTGCAGCTAGTAGTAGGAAAATAAATTTTAAGTGGTTGTCTATAGCAGCTGTAGCTGTTTTAGGTTTAGGAATCTATTTTGGAAACAATTATAGAGAGAAGAAAATTCAAGAAGAAAAAGCTAGGTACGCTTATAATGAAACTAAAAAAGCCTTAAGCCTTTTAGCAGAAAATTTTAATAAGGGCACAAAAAAAGTAGCCTATTTAAATGAATTTGAAGTAACAAAACAAAAAATATATAAAAGCAATTAAAATTAATACTCATGAAAAAGAATATTGTATTACTGATAGCACTTTTACCCCTGCTGGGTTTTTCACAATCTTTATTTGATAAATATGAAGATTTGGATGAAGTAACCTCTGTGGTAGTAAATAAAAGCATGTTTAATCTTTTAAGCAAGATGGATGTGGAGGTAGATGACCCGGAGGCCAAAGACTTTATGGATATTGCCAGGAGCGTAAGCAGTTTAAAGGTATTTACCACAGAAGATAAAACTATTGGTGCAGATATGAAAACGTCTGTAGAAAAGTATTTAAAGACCGCTAAATTAGAAGAACTAATGCGTATTAAAGACAAGGATGCCAATGTACGGTTCTATATTAGGGAAGGTAAAGACGATGATCATGTAAGTGAACTGTTAATGTTTATTACCGGTTTAAATAACATAAACGTTGAGGTGAACGACAGAAAATTTGAAACCGTACTCTTATCCCTTACTGGAGATATTGATCTTAATAAGATTAATTCCCTTACGCAAAAAATGAATCTTCCAGAAGAATTAAACGAAGCTGGAAAAAAGAAAAAAAATTAAATCATAATCATAAATTAAAATTCATCAATCATGAAAAAATTAATCGTAGTATGTATTGTAGCCCTCTTACCCTTAACCGGATTTTCTCAATCGGTCTTTGAAAAATTTGAAAACAGAGATAATGTAGGTACCGTAACCATTAGCAAAGGTATGTTTAATATGTTTGCTAGTATGATGAAGGGTGATGAAGATCCAGAAGCTAGAGAGCTGGCTGAGATGGCAAAAAACCTAGACGGACTTCAAATCTTTATGACAGAAGATAAGGCTGCCAGTGCAGATATGCACGCCAGTGTAAAGAAATACTTAAAATCTTCCAAACTAGAAGAGTTAATGCGTGTAAAAGATGACGATACTAATGTGTTCTTTTACATTAAAAATGGAAAAGACGATGATCATGTAAGTGAACTGCTAATGTTTGTTACAGGCTTGGATAAGGCAGGTGTGAAGGTGGATAATAGAAAGTTTGAAACCGTACTATTATCGCTTACAGGAGACATAGATCTTGCGCAGATTGGAAAACTTACGGATAAAATGGACCTTCCTAAAGACTTAAAGAAAGCGGATAAAAAAGGAAAATAAAAATTAAATATAGGAGTACTAAGCGGATTGTTAGGCAATCCGCTTATTGCATTTTAAAAAAGGAAAAATGAAAAATACAATCAAAAAAATCTCAATAGTACTTTTAACTGGGCTTATGGTAATGGCATGCTCATCTACTCAAAGTTTACAGGAATACTATGTGGATAATGCAGAAAATCCAAACTTTATTTCTTTAGATGTGCCTACAAGTATTTTAAACCTGGAAAAGGCCGAACTTACTTCTGGGGAACGTACCGCTTTGGAATCACTTAAAAAACTAAATGTACTTGCTTTTAAAAAGACCGTTGATAATGCGGATGCCTACAAGGA
>CAZWVO010000214.1:0-4502 GCA_964637535.1 uncultured Flavobacteriaceae bacterium | reverse complement strand
AATCAATACAGCACTCCCTAATTTAACGTATATTTTAAATTAACGGAACGTATACCTCGCCTGTTTCTTACACTACTTCACCACCAGTTGCACCGTTTCTTTACCACGTTGCTCCAATAATATCTCTTTTCCATTTTGCAAACTTGCAATGGCTTCGGCATTAAAATGCCTAATGGTGTATAAAGAAACATTTTCATGATGCACTACCTTAAATTTTCGTTGCAGTAATTTTAGAAGTTCTGGAAGTCTACCAAAAGTATTGTCTACGCAAACGGAAAAACTAATAGCAGAATTCTGAATTAAGTCTACCTTCATCTTATATTCATGAAATAGCTTAAAAAGTTCACTAATACTATCTTCTACTATAAATGAAAAGTCCAAAGAAGATAGCTTCATAAGCACTTGGTTCTTCTTTACAATAAAACAAGGTATTTTAGGGTCTATACCTATCCCTTTACCCACTGTTGTTCCAGGGTTTTTAGCATTCAAAAAAGATTTAACATGCAAGGGTATTTCCTTTCCTTGTAGTGGTTGAAGCGTTTTTGGATGTATTACAGAGGCTCCGTAAAAAGCAAGTTCTATAGCCTCTCTATATGAAATTTTATGGAGCAATTGGGCATTTTCAAAATACCTCGGATCTGCATTAAGCACCCCAGGAACATCTTTCCATATGGTTACAGAATCGGCATTTAAACAATAGGCAAGTATGGCCGCAGTATAATCAGACCCTTCTCGTCCTAAAGTAGTTGTAAAATTATTATCATCACTCCCTAAAAACCCTTGGGTAATGTATATTTTTCCTTTTACAATATTCGCATTAACCGCTTCTTGTGTTTTTTCCCAATTCACCTGCACATCGCGGTAATTGTTATCCGTCTTAATCAAGTTTCGCACATCTAACCACGTAATAGCAATACCCTGTTCTGCTATATATGCTTTTAAAATTGTAGTAGAAATTAACTCGCCATAGCCTACCACCTGATCATAAACAAAATTATATTTGGGCGACTTATTCCACGCCAAAAAACCTTGAACTTCTTCAAGTAAGGTTTGCACCTCCTTAAAAATAGCATGGGTCTCACTTTTAAACAGTTCTCGTAAAATAGTATTGTGGTAATTTCGCACTTCATCAATTGCCCCTACCAGCCCCTTTTTATCGTCAAAATAGGCATCAACAACACCTTCCATAGCGTTGGTAGTTTTGCCCATAGCAGAGACGACAACCAAGGTTTCTTTGTACCCCACCTCTTGCAATACTTTTACCAAGTTTCTTACCCCGTCTGCATCTTTTACAGAGGCTCCTCCAAATTTAAAAATCTTCATTTTTGCGCTGTATAATTCTTTATTCCTTGTTCATTTAATTGCACTACATCCCAATCTCGCATTACTCGGGCGCCTTTAGCCTCGTAAAATTGTATGGCAGGCTCGTTCCAGTCTAACACTTCCCAACAAATACGTTTAACACCCTTTTCATTTCCGTAAGCCACTACCCTATCTAATAAAGCACTTCCTACTCCACTTCCCCTATGCGCTTTGGTAACAATAAGGTCTTCTAAATGAATTACAGGACCTTTCCAAGTAGAGTATCTAGGGTATACTAGTGCCATTCCTACAATGGCTTCATTGGTTTCAGCTACAAAACATTTAAACAGCGGTTGGGTACCAAAACCGTCTCGCATTAGGTCCTCCGTAGAAAGCTCTACTGCATTATCTTCCTTCTCAAAAGCAGCAAGCTCTTGAATTAATAGTAACACTGCTGTCATGTCCGACGCATTGGCTTCTCTGATACTCGTTTTCATAATTTGTTACAAATAAAACTCAAAGTTAGATATATAAAAAATTTTCAATTCACGAAAACGTTGTAGTTTAACAAAATAAGCGATATTTGTGCCCAAATTAAACACCTAACCTGTGATACAGAAAAAGCACCAAACGCTGGGAGAATTTATTATTGAAAATCAATCTTCTTTTCAATATTCTTCTGGAGAACTATCTAAACTTATTAATGCCATACGTTTAGCTTCTAAAGTAGTAAATCATGAAGTAAATAAGGCAGGTTTAGTAGATATCTTAGGGGAGGCAGGCGACACCAACATACAAGGCGAAGATCAGCAAAAATTGGATGTGCTTGCCAACGACAAGTTTATTCAAACGCTTAAAAACCGAGAAATTGTGTGCGGTATCGCTTCCGAAGAAGAAGATGATTTTATCACCATTAATAGTCAAGACAATAATCATCAAAATAAATATGTGGTCCTTATAGATCCCTTAGACGGGTCTTCTAATATAGATGTTAATGTTTCTGTAGGAACTATCTTTTCTATTTATCGCCGTATTAGTCCCGTGGGCTCACCAGTAACGCTAGAAGATTTTTTACAACCTGGTAAAAATCAAATAGCTGCAGGTTATGTGGTGTATGGCACTTCTACCATGTTAGTATATACCACCGGTGATGGGGTAAACGGTTTTACGCTTAACCCCGCATTAGGAACTTTTTATCTCTCTCACCCAAATATGACCTTTCCGCAAAACGGAAAAATTTATTCGGTTAATGAAGGGAATTACAATCATTTTCCACAAGGGGTAAAAGATTATATTAAATACTGTCAAAAAGAAGAGGAAGACCGCCCCTACACCTCCAGATATATTGGTTCTTTAGTTTCGGATTTCCATAGAAATATGATTAAAGGCGGTATTTACATGTATCCAAAAAGTAGTAGAGCCTCTAACGGAAAACTTCGTTTGTTATATGAATGTAATCCTATGGCCTTTTTAGCAGAGCAAGCGCAGGGTAAGGCTAGTGATGGGCACCAACGCATTCTAGATATTATTCCTACCGAGCTACACCAGAGAATCCCTTTCTTTTGTGGTAGTAAAAAAATGGTAGAGAAAGCAGAAGAATTTATGCAATAAAAAAACGAGGCAAAAGCCTCGTTTTATACGGTAACCCAATGCAAACCGTCTTACCGGTTCATATTTTTAATTTCTTCTACAAAATTGTCTTCGTCTACGCCGGCATGCACAAGCTTTAACGCTTTATCTACTACATATCCAACATTAGCTGGTGAAAAACCAAGACCAATACTTAAACGCGCTAGCATAGCCTCTTGGCGCTCTCCCAATTCCCTATCTGCATAGACCTTACGCGCTAAATCATACAAACGTTCCAAACGCCTGTTATAACTTGACGGCGGATTTACTGGGTGCGACATATAATCACTTAATATCTTCTGATAATCGTGTTCAGAAATATCCAATTTTCTGCCCAGACGATCCAAAAAGGCCTTTTCATCCTCTGTAATAACACCATCACTCATGGCCACTCTTACAATGGCGGCAAAGTGGTCCTGATTACGCTTTTGAAAACCACTATCAAATAAATCTGAAATAGACATATGCTTAAAAATTTTACAGCGCAAATATAATTTTTTTAAAGGTCATACCTCACACGATTTTTAATTTATTTTAGCGTTCCCTAAAGCTGTGCTTTATGTCGTGCTATCCGTTCCAAACCCTCGCACCAAAAATAGGCACTCCGGGTTTTCCACTCCTATCACTAACGCCTCCTTTTTACCGTCTATTACAACGCATGTACAGGTTGCACTATAGCTCAAAAACTATGTTATTCACAAAAATGACGTTATCTTAGTTTCAAACTAATTGCAATGCTACAACAACAAAAGGCTTTATTTAATTTACCAGCACATATTACCTACCTCAACGGAGCGTATATGTCTCCGCAGCTAAAAACAGTAGAAGAGGCGGGTATTTCGGCGGTACAATTAAAAAGTCACCCGCACCGCATTACAGCAGAGCATTTTTTTGACAGACGCAGCCTTCTTTTAGAACGCTTTGGTCAACTCCTTAATGCAAACCCTGTAAACTGCGCCATTATTCCCTCAGTATCCTATGGCATGGCCAATGTGGCCAACAATATTAAACTTCATCGGGGGGATGAAATTCTATTGGTAGATGAGCAATTTCCCAGTAATGTATACCCGTGGAAAAGCCTGGCAAAAAAATATAGCGGAAAGCTAAATGTTATAACTCCTCCAAGCCATTTTAAACAAAGGGGGCAACAATGGAATCAGGCTATTTTAGACGCTATTACTTCGAAAACAAAGGTAGTAGCCATGCCGCAGATACACTGGGCAGATGGCACCTTGTTTAACCTAATGGCAATACGACAAAAAACCAAAGAAGTGGGAGCGCTACTGGTTATAGACGGCACCCAAAGTATAGGTGCACTCCCTTTTTCTGTAAAGGAAATACAACCCGATGCACTCATATGCGGAGGCTACAAATGGCTATTAGGCCCCTATGCGCTTGGCATGGCGTATTACGGAGATGCCTTTTTAGATGGAGAACCTATAGAAGATAGTTGGATGAACCGCTTTAAAAGTGAAGACTTCACCAACCTTACCCAATACCAAGATCAATTTCAAGCCGGAGCCGCGCGCTTTTCTGTTGGAGAATCTAGTAATTTTATTCTGGTGCCTATG
>CAZWVO010000213.1:0-4531 GCA_964637535.1 uncultured Flavobacteriaceae bacterium | reverse complement strand
CCCCAAGACTTAAGATAACTTCTGCGACATATCTTGGTATTGGTTCTGTTTCTATTAAAGATACTACTGAACCGGGTACTTATTTTGGAAATCCCGCCAGAAGAATGCGTTAATTTAGGCTGCTAGAAAACAATAAATTGTTATTTTAGCCAAAATTGAACAAGCTAATAAAACCAATGAACACGGAAAACATTCAAAAATTAATAACCGCTTTTAGTACTGCTTTAGAAATAGAACCGGCTACAGTGATAGACGAGCTAAAATATCAAAGTATTCCTGAATGGGATTCCATGTCGCATATGTTTTTAATTAGTGAACTAGAAGAAGTTTTTGAAGTAGAAATAGAAACAGACGATGTTATTGACCTTAGTAGTGTAGGAAAAGCAAAAGAAATTTTGACCAAGTACGACGTTCACTTTTAATGGGAAAATTACTGGAACATAAAACGGCTGTAATTACTGGTGCTTCTAAGGGCATTGGGAAGGCAGTAGCAAGCATTTTTGCAGAACACGGAGCTAATCTTTTCCTCATCTCTCGTGATGCAAGCGCTCTCAACAATTTAAAGGATAGTCTGGGTCATACTGATGCGGAAATAACCGTTCTTTCTCAAGATATTACAGACGAAGAGGGGATGAAAAACACCTTTCTTGAGATTAAGAAAATTGCTAAAAATATTGACATCCTTGTGAATAATGCTGGAATAATGGAAGATGCAGTCTTACAAATGGTTACTCCAGAGTTGATTGAAAAAATATATGCCACAAACGTCATTGGTCTTATTAATGCTACAAAACGAGGGTCTAAACTAATGATACGCCAGCGCAGTGGCAGTATTATTAACCTAACCTCAATTATTGGTACGCATGGAAACTTAGGACAAAGTATTTATGGTTCTAGCAAGGCAGCTGTCATTGGCTTTACCAAATCCTTAAGCAAGGAACTCGCCTCTTTAAATATTAGAGTAAATGCGGTTGCTCCTGGCTTTATAGACACAGATATGACGCGTCAAATGGATGAAAAATTCCATAGTAAAAACTTAGCATCTATTGGCATGGGGCGTATTGGAACGCCAGAAGATGTTGCTAAAGTAATTCTTTTTCTGGCCTCTGACCTTTCTGCCTATGTAACAGGGCAAACCATAGGTGTGGATGGAGGAATGATTATTTAACAAAAATGTTTCATGAATCTACTCCAAAAAGCACGTATACATGATGGGGGATTATTTTTGGATTATATATCCAAAAAGGAATATTCTTATCAGGAGGTTGCATATACAATACCACAGAAAAAGGATTCTCGTCTCTTTTTTATCTATGCCGATAACACAATACAAACAATTGCAGTCTATCTGTCTGCGCTAGAAAGTAATCATACTATTGCCTTACTAAATGTGCAGTTAGACACAGCACTTAAAAAAGAGCTAGAAAAAAAATATAGTCCTGAGCTCATTTATGACCCTTCTCGTACCGTTGTAACCAGCTATGAACTGGAAGAACTACATAATAGTTTTGCTACTATTAACGTCTTTACCAATTGGAACAGCAAAGGACATATTCACCCAAACTGTAAACTTTTACTATCTACTTCGGGTACCACGGGGTCCCCTAAGTTGGTAAAACTATCGTATCAGAACTTATGGGCCAATGCAACGGCTATTGCCACTTATCTTCCTATACAGGATACGGATGTTACGCCTTTAAATTTGCCTATTCATTACTCTTATGGCCTTTCTGTTTTGCATTCCAACCTTATTAAAGGAGCAAAAATAGTATGTGGCTTACCAGATATTTTACAACGTGAGTTTTGGAGCGCACTTACTACCTATAAATTCACTTCGCTTGCAGGAGTACCGTTTTTATATGGTATGTTAAAGCGAATTGGTTTTTTAAAAACATCATACCCTAGCATACGGTATATTACTCAAGCGGGTGGAAACCTTAATGCATCCTTAAAAAAAGACTTTTTATCGTATTGCAAGGCCAATACAATAGCCTTCTATGTTATGTATGGACAAACCGAGGCAACCGCTCGTATTGCCTATGTTCCGGTAGAAAAACTACAAGATAAAATAACGTCTATAGGGATTTCCATACCAAATGGCGAGCTAGCTATTGCACCAGAAACGGGAGAACTTTTATACAAAGGACCTAATATTTTTGGAGGTTACGCCTTATTAAGAGCTGATTTAAAAGAATGGAAAACCATTAGTTCACTAGCCACAGGAGATATTGCAACACAAGATAAAGATGGTTACTTTTATATTACAGGTAGAATAAAACGCTTTGTAAAACTATTTGGAAATCGGGTTAATTTAGACGATATAGAACGCTTCTTAAGCAATAGCTACCCTAAACATACTCTGGCCTGTATTGGTATTGAAGACCAACATCTTCTAATTTCATATTCTGGACCCGAATTGGATCCGAAACCCTTAAAAAAAGCTATTTTTGATACCTATAAATTGCATCCTAATGCGATTAAAATTCAACAACTATCTGAATTACCACTTACAGGGAATGGTAAATTAGATTATAAAAAAATTCGTCAAGAATATGACGTTTGATCAATATATAGCAGCGGAACAATTTTCCTTTGACCATGCGGCCAAAAGCAAACACTTTTTAGGCTTGCTAAACACCTTGCACCAACACCACTTGGAACACTCCGATGAATATCAAAAAATAAGTCAGTCTTTCTTTAATGAAACAGATACACTAAATGCAATAGCTGATGCACCCTTTGTTCCTGTTAGCATTTTCAAAAATAGGCTAATGCAGAGTATCCCGGAAGAAGAAGTATACAAAATACTTACGTCTAGTGGAACTACATCTTCTGTACCAAGCAGTATTGTTTTAGATAAGGCTACAGCAATACTTCAAACGCTTGCATTATCTAAGATCATGAACCATGTACTAGGAAAAAACAGGCTCCCCATGCTTATCGTGGATTCTAAATCAGTATTAAAAAATAGAAAAAGTTTTTCTGCTCGTGGTGCCGGAATATTAGGGCTTTCTGTTTTTGGCAAACAACATGTTTATCTGTTAGACAATGAGTTTAAACTTATTAAAGAAGCACTTAAGTCCTTTGCAGAAAAACATAATGGGCAACCCATACTCATTTTTGGGTTTACCTTTATGGTATGGCAGTACCTTGCCACTACGGATCTGGATTTTGAGTTAGATTTAAGCAAGGCAATACTAATCCATAGTGGTGGATGGAAAAAGTTACAGGCTATGGCCGTAGACAACGCTACGTTTAAGACTACCATGCACGAAAAATTTGGAATTGAAAAAGAGAATATCTATAATTTCTATGGTATGGTAGAACAAGTAGGTTCTGTGTTTCTAGAAAATTCTGATGGGTATTTGCATTGTCCCAACTTTGCCGATGTCATTATTAGAAACCCTAAGGATTTTTCCATACAACCCAATGGTACAGAAGGGTTAATACAAGTTATTAGCTTGTTGCCAAAAAGTTATCCTGGACATTCTATTCTTACGGAAGATATTGGTATTGTAATGGGCGAAGATGATGCCTCTAACGGCTGGAAAGGAAAGTATTTTAAAATACTTGGGCGTGCAAAAAAAGCAGAAATAAGAGGATGTAGTGATACTTTTAACACCTAGTTTTTATGAACGTACTAGTTCCTAATATTACCATAAATAACGTTGAAGCCCTTCCCGTCTTTAACCAACTCGCCTATACGTTTGTTACAGCAGATGAACAAACGCTAGGGTTTTTAAATGAGTTTTCTCGAAAAATTATTAAAGAACCACAGTTTAAACAAGATCCTTCCTTTATTGCTCTGGGTTTTTGGTTGCGAAAATCCAATCTAAAGCAGATTATCTCTGCGAGCATTGAAACCGATAAAAAAAGTATTTTTTTACCTCACCCACTAGGTGTCGTATTTCACTTATGCCCGTCTAACGTAGACACTATGTTTTTTTACAGTCTCACCTTAGCGTTATTGGGTGGGAATAAAAATGTTGTTCGCGTGTCTTCTAGGATGGACGATCCCCTTGTGTTTCGTTTGTTTGAACTTCTTAATAGTGTTTTAGAATCAGAAGCATATAAAGAATTTAAAAACTATATTAATATTGTAACCTATGATAGGAACGATACTGTAAATGAGGCCATATCAAAGCTTAGTGACGCACGTGTAATTTGGGGAGGAGATGCCACTATTGACCAATTTAAAAAGTATCAAACCAAGAAAAGAGTAAAGGATTTATATTTTGCAGATAGGGTATCGTATACCCTCATAAATACCAGTCAGAAGCACGATGAAACAGTATTACAACAGCTGGTAAAGGATCTCTTTACAGATGTCTATACTTTTGATCAAATGGGATGTTCTTCTCCACATTGTTTGTTTTTCTTTGGAGATGAAGCTAACACTACTGCTTATCGAAAGTACATATATACGCACTTAGGCACTATGGCACAACAGGCCTATGAACGAGATTTAAGTTCTATGGCTTCATTTAAATTTAATAAGGCTACAGATGATATTATAGAAGAACATATAAGC
>CAZWVO010000212.1:0-4546 GCA_964637535.1 uncultured Flavobacteriaceae bacterium | reverse complement strand
TCCAATACCTGAGTATTCTCCTGCATTACTAATTTTATACGCTTCTACATCTTGTTCGTTAAGGAACTTGGTGTACGGATCTAACTCGCCCAGCATGTTTTTAATTGCTGTGTCCATCAAATCAGCCGGATTGGTTTCATCCACGTAATTCATGTTTAACTCCTTAAAAAGCGTAGTAAAAATTTCGATCTGCTTTGCAATTTCAAAAAAGTCACTTTTAAAACTTGTTCCTACCAATAAAAAAGTCGCCGCAAATATGGGGACTAACACCTTTTTCTTAATTATCCTTTTCATTGTACGTTATTTATGAATTTTTGAAGCGTTGCTATCATTGCTTTTTCTACTTTATCGTAGGCTGGCATTTCCTTTCCAAGGTATAAAAACAGTAACGCAAAGTTTCCCTCTATGTTGTTAAAAATAATGTGTTTATTAAGGCGATAACACTCTCGTAAAACCCTTTTAATTCTATTTCTTTGTACCGCACTTTTAAACACCCGTTTAGGTACGGTAACCCCTATTTTGGCAAGCTGGCTGTCCTTGGTATCTTTCAAAGCGATATAAATTAGCTTTATCGGATAAACAGACACACTATTCCCTTCCTTAAAAAGCAGCTCTATTTGTTTTTTACTCTTAAGCTTTTCATTCTTGGAAAAGGAGAAATCAGCCATTTTTACAGAAAAGTTATTGCATCATACAAAGGAAATGTTGTTACTGTCCCTTCTGAAATGCGTTGTTTTCAGGATTAACATCTGCCATTAGATGCGATGGATCTATTACAATAGTCTTAATACTATTCTTTGGTTTTTTAATGGTAAAATCAAAGGTAGGATAAGCCCAAGGCCAATCTTTAAGCACAGTCCTATTAAGGTCTGGATATGGATTTTCTTTTTCCCCTCGCATCATGCGCAATGCAGTATAAAAAGTCTCCTTTGTCCCATCTTCATAAATCACTAGAATATCTAAAGGCATGGCCATTAAACCAATACGCTCTAGGGTAATTTTAGTATTATTACCTTCTGCCACCACATCTTTAATACCGTAATCAATAGTATTGGTGGTCTGCGTCCAATCTGTGAGATACCAATCTAATTGCAGACCAGAAACTTTTTCCGCAGTGCGCTTAATATCATTTGGAACAGGATGTTTAAACTTAAAATCTTCATAGTATTTTTTAACCGTTTTGGTCAGATTTTCTTGCCCTATAACATAACCTAATTGCGCTAAGAATATCTCTCCTTTACTGTAAGCTGTAATTCCATACGCTAAATTGGTAGCATACCTATCTGCATGTGTAGTTTGAGGGAGTTCCTTTCCAGATTTTGCTAGATAAATATACCCATTGTATGCTCCTTGAAACGGATTTTCTCTATTCTGATTCATCACCTCGTTCATACAAAGGGAAGAAATATAAGAAGTAAAACCTTCGTCCATCCATTCGTGCTTGGACTCATTAGTGGCTAAAATATGCTGAAACCAAGAGTGCGCCATTTCATGAACGGTAACTCCTACCAAACTTCCAAACTTTCTTTTGCCTGTAATTAAGGTACTCATGGCATATTCCATACCTCCATCTCCACCTTGAATTACAGAGTATTGATCATAGGGGTATTGACCTATATGTTTGTTAAAAAAGGCCATTGTTTCTGCAGTTTTAGGCTGTAGGTTCTTCCAATTTTCTAGAATTTCAGGATCATTTTTATACAAGAAATGCAGCGTAGGCCCGTCTTTAACCTTTAGTGTATCATGTAAATACTCTGGATCTGCAGCCCACATAAAATCGTGTACGTTGGGCGCTTTAAAATGCCAAGTAAGGGTTTTTCCTCTTTGTTTTTTCACTTTAGTGCCAGGAGCTTCATAGCCATGGCCAATCTCTTGCGGGTTTTGAAGATATCCGCTTCCTCCCACGGTATACTTTTTATCTAAGGTAAGTTTTACATCAAAATCCCCCCAAACACCATGAAACTCACGTGCTATATAAGAATTGGCATGCCAGCCTTCAAAATCGTACTCTGAAAGCTTAGGGTACCATTGACTCATAGATAACGCAACGCCTTCTTTACTGTTTCTACCCGATCGTCTAATTTGTAAGGGCACCTGTCCTTCAAAAACCATGTCCAAGGTGGTTTTTTCCCCAGGCGCAATAGGTTTAGCAAGGGCAACTTCTAAAATGGTGCCCACTTCGTTATAGCTTACAGTCTGTCCATCCTGTTTTAGCGAAGTAGCATGCAGGTAACCTATTTCCGGAGGTGTAAGCGACGCAATTCTACTTTTACCGTCTACAACCATTCTACCATCTGGGTCTTCAATATTTTGAAGCCTAATATCCATTTCACTTCCAGGTTGAAAGGCGTTAAAATAAAGATGATAAAACACTTTTTCTAAGGTGTCTGGAGAATTATTAGTGTATACCAGTTTTTGGGTTCCCTTATATTGGAAGGTTTCTACATCCATAGCAACATCCATAGTATAATCTACGTGTTGCTGCCAATAAGAAGTGGTGTTCTGGCTCCACAAAGGAGTGGCAATCAAAACACAAATTAGGGCTAAAAAAGAATATTGAAATTGGTTTTTACTTTGCATTGTTGTCTAATTTAATTTTTCCTTTAGATACGTTATCTGCTAATATTAAAGCGTTATAGGCATTTGCCATTTTTCCTGATTTAGAAGCCCCATCAAAGGTTGAAGCGTTATTAGCGTCACCACCAAGAATGACAGAAGCTTTTGTAGTTAGTCCAGACTGCATAATGATCTTTTTTACCTGAGGAGCGGTTAATTTTGGGTAGTGAGATCTAATTAAAGCAGCAATACCAGCCACTGCCGGAGCGGCCATAGATGTTCCGCCATTATATTCGTATTTATTGTCAGGTACAGTAGAGTAAATGTCATCGCCAGGAGCAAAAACGTCTACATTAGCAACACCGTAGTTGGAAAAAGAAGCTACCATTTCGGAACCATAATTTTCTGCTAAAGCCCCAACGGTAATTACATTGCTGACATATTCATTAGCGCTGTTTTTATGATCATTAGGATAATTTGGATTTTTACTATCGTCTAAATTACTGCCATCGTTTCCAGCGGCGTGTACAATGAGAACATCTTTAGAAGCGGCATATGCAATAGCATCATAAACCCATATTGCCTCTGGCGAGAAACTCTTTCCAAAACTGCAGTTAATAATTTTTGCCCCATTGTCTACAGCATAACGAATACCTAAGGCAATGTCTTTATCGTACTCATCTCCATTAGGCACAGCTCTAATGCTCATTAAGGCAACATTATTTGCTACGCCGTTAGCGCCTTTACCGTTATTGCGTTCTGCAGCAATAATGCCGGCTACGTGGGTGCCATGGCTTTCATCATCTACTCTATTTTGAGGATTGCCATTACCATAGCCAATGTCTGTTAAATCATAAGGATTGTCACCTACATCTTTTCTCCCATCAAAATCTGTGTTTAAATTGTAATTTAAAGATTCTGTTATGGACTTTAACTGCCCGCTTATTTCTTCAATCACCCCAGAAATAGAATCACCATATTGGAACATTTGAAGCACAACATTTTTACTCTGCGTTAGCGATTCATCTGTAGTTTCAATGGCCATAACCTCTTCTTTGGTATAGTTCTTTTTACCTAAATGGGCAGCAACCTGTTTATCAGATTCGGTTACCACTTGGTAAGTAGGTTCTAGCTGGGCTTTATAGCCAAGATATTTTTGGCGTTCCTCATCTAATTCTGACTTTGCTGCAGCTTGCAAGGCAGGGCTTCCAATTTTTAGGCGAATGATTCTAGCAAATTCTAGTTGTTCGTTGTACGATTCTCCAAGAAAATTATACCCATGAATGTCATCTACATACCCATTGTTATCATCGTCTTTATTGTTGCCAGGCACTTCTTTTTTATTGGTCCAAAGCACATCATCTAAATCTTCGTGCTCTAAATCCATACCCGAATCTAATACAGCAACAATTACTTGCTGCCCTTTTTTGTTTCCTATAATTTCCGCATACGCTTTATCTACACTCATTCCAGGGATGGTATCTGTCAGAAGGTCTGTATGCCCCCAGTTTTGCTTTTGAGCCTCTGTAAGATCAGCTATTTTTAGTGGAATAGTGTCAATATTTTGTGTAGGAGTAGACACCAAAGCGGTGGCTCCACAGCCAGATAGTAATACAGATGTAGCTAAAACACCTAATAGTTTCCTTGATATGTTAATGGTCATAAGTAGTGATTTTATTTATGAATTTTACTATAATAATTACCCGAATACAGCGAAGTAAAGGCCTCTATGCAGCCCCTATCTGCCATGGTGACAAAACAAGATTTACCATCTACACCTCCAAAAGTGATGTTAGATGGTTTCTTTCCTTGGAGTTTAATTTCTTCCAAAACCGTACCTCCAGGAGAAAGAATAACTACAGTTCCTTTGTCATAGCGCGTAATGTACAAATTTCCTTTAACATCGCAACGCATACCGTCTAGGCCATAATCTTTAAAAGAGGTTAATAAAGTTTTGTTTTTTAACCTGCCATTGGGTTGTATATCGTAT
>CAZWVO010000211.1:0-4553 GCA_964637535.1 uncultured Flavobacteriaceae bacterium | reverse complement strand
GTTATAATGCGCGTATATACCGTAGTTCTCCCCTAAGGTAGCATTATTCATATTCTGATAAATAAAAGAGAAACCGGTATCTGGGTAATTAAAGGTACGTTGCCATTCCTGTGCTCCAAAAGTCTTTTTGTTTAGCCCCAAGATTACCCCTGCAGGATGGGCACTTATTAAATGTGAAATGTCTTCGTTGTGTAATAAAATAGAGCCATAAAACGGATCTACCTCTAAGTTGTATTTGGCATCTGTTTGGCCTTCTTGTGCCAAGCCCACGGCCACCAGAAAAAAAGAAAACAAAAAAGCTTTGGGGTTCATGGAGTGTAAAATTAGGGAATCTCCTTGAAACTTGCGCGAGGATTCGTATTTCTCTTGCTGTTAAAGAAGTTGTTACCCTACTGTGGGGGTATTAAAGTGCCCTAACAAGTGTTTCGTCTTTCTAAAAAATAGTCTTAGCAATACTTTTTACATTATCCGATTTTCCCATAGAATAGTAATGTAGTACAGGCACTCCAGCGTCTTTTAACTCCTTAGATTGTTGTATGGCCCATTCTACTCCTACTTGGCGTACTGCTTTGTTGTCTTTGCAAGCGTCTACGGCGTCTATTAAATCTTGGGGTAAATCTATTCTAAATACCTGTGGCAACAGTTGCAAATGACGTTTTACTGCAATGGGTTTTATTCCAGGAATAATAGGTACTGTAATTCCCATATCACGCGCTGCAGCCACAAATTCAAAATACTTTTGATTGTCAAAAAACATCTGAGTAACTACATAATCTGCTCCCATATCTACCTTTTTCTTTAACCATTTTAAATCGGTTTTTAGGGAGGGCGCTTCCAAGTGTTTTTCCGGATATCCAGCAACTCCAATACAAAAATCAGCACAATTATCGGTTTCTATAACCTCGTGCAAGTACTTGCCACAATTTAAGTTTTTTATCTGTCCAATAAGGTCTGAGGCATACGCATGGCCGCCTTTGGTAGCCTCAAAATATTTTTCTTCTAGCATGGCATCTCCGCGTAAGGCCATAACATTTTCTATGCCTAAATAATGACAATCTACTAGGAGGTATTCCGTTTCTTCTTTTGTAAAACCACCACATAATACATGCGGAATGGTATCTACATCGTACTTGTGTTTTATAGACGCGCAAATGCCCACAGTCCCAGGGCGGCATACGAGTTAGTTTTTTATCTAAGAGTCCGTCCCGATCAATATAAATATATTCTTCCCTAGAGGTAGTTACGTCTATAAAGGGTGGGTTAAACTCCATTAAGGGGTCTATATTACTGTACAACTCGCTTATGCTTCGGCCCTTTACTGGCGGTATAATTTCAAAGGAAAATAAGGTCTTGCCCTTTGCATTTTTAATATGATCTATTACTTTCATGTATGCGTACTTAACTTTTTATTTTACTCCTCTACGGTTATTCTTTTTTTGCGTTTACTCCTTCACTCCTGTGGTACAGCAGTTTTGGAGTACCGGGCTTTTGGCAGTCGCTTCCTTCATCGCTTTCAGCGTAGAAGAAGAGCTTCAACAATGCCGCTATCCCTAACGCTATGCTTCATCTACCATATTAGGCGCCAACCATTTTTTTGCCGTTGCTACGGGCATATCTTTACGTTGCGCAAAATTGATTACCTGATCTTCTTTAATTTTTCCCAATCCAAAATACCGTGCTTCTGGGTGGGCAAAATAATAGCCGCTAACACTTGCCGCTGGCCACATGGCTAGGCTTTCGGTCAGTTTTACGTTTATGGCTTTTTCTACCCCTAACAATTCCCAGAGGGTTACTTTTTCTAAATGATCTGGGCAGGCAGGATAGCCCGGGGCTGGGCGTATGCCTTTATAAGCCTCATTAATTAAATCTTCATTGGTTAAATTTTCTGCTGAAGCATATCCCCAATGTGTTGTACGTACCTGGTGATGTAAGTATTCTGCAAAGGCTTCTGCCAATCTATCTGCTAATGCCTTAATCATTATGGCGTTGTAATCATCTAAATTTTTCTCGTAGGCTGCTGCCAGCTCAGCCGTTCCAAACCCTGTACTTACGCAAAAACATCCTATATAATCTTGTTTGTTTGTTGCTTTGGGTGCAATAAAATCGGCCAAAGCAAAATTGGGCACCCCAGCTTTCTTTTTTAATTGTTGACGTAGGGTACGGAAGATAAATAGACCCCCATCTACCTCAATATCATCGTCATTAACGGTATTGGCCGGAAACAGTCCAAAAATCCCTTTGGCTTGCAATTGTTTTTCTGAAATAACGCTTTCTAGCATCTGCTGCGCATCTGCAAAGAGTTCCGTAGCTTGACTCCCTACCACCTCATCTTCTAAAATAGCAGGGTACTTTCCGTGCAAATCCCAGCTCCGAAAAAAAGGGGTCCAGTCTATATAGAGCAGTAGTTCATTAAGATCTAAATCTTCAATGGTCTGAATACCCAGCTCTTTGGGCTGCACTATAGCACTTTGCTCCCAGTTAATAACATATTTATTGGCTCTTGCGTTCTCTAAACTATGGTATGTTTTCTGTTGTGTACGTTTTAGAAACTTATTGCGAAACGACTCATAATCTAGTTTTATACCCTTTTTATAGGTTGCGGCACTTTCTTTTTGCAACAAATCGCCCACCACCGTTACAGCCCTAGAAGCATCATTCACATGCACCACCGCATGGCTGTATTGGGTATCTATTTTTACAGCAGTATGTGCCTTACTGGTGGTAGCCCCACCTATCATTAAGGGCACTTTAAAATTCTGCCGCTCCATTTCTTTGGCTAAAAACACCATCTCATCTAAGGAGGGGGTAATTAGTCCGCTAAGTCCAATCACATCTACATTTTCTTCCTTAGCGGCATTAATAATTTTCTCTGGAGGTACCATAACGCCCAAGTCAACAATTTCATAGTTGTTGCAAGCTAGTACCACACTAACAATATTCTTTCCAATATCGTGCACATCGCCTTTAACGGTAGCCATCAATATTTTACCAGCACCTTTTGTGCTGTGCTGCTCTGGGTTTTTCCGCTTTTCTTCTTCAATATAAGGCAATAGGTACGCCACTGCCTTTTTCATTACTCGAGCAGATTTTACGACCTGAGGTAAAAACATTTTGCCACTACCAAACAGATCTCCTACCACATTCATCCCTGTCATTAAGTGCCCTTCTATTACCTCAATGGGTTTGTCTACACTTTGGCGGGCTGCCTCTACATCTTCTTCTATATATTGATCTATTCCTTTTACTAAGGCGCGTGTAATTCTGTTTTGAATGGGTTCTTCTCTCCAAGATAAATCTACCGTGTTTTCCTTGGCGGTACCCACTACGGTTTCTGCAAAACTCAGGAGACGTTCTGTAGCATCGTCTCTTCTGTTTAGGATAACATCTTCTACATGTTCTAAAAGGTCTTTAGGAATATCATCATATACCTCTAACATAGCAGGATTTACAATACCTATATTCATCCCTGCCTGTATGGCGTAATAGAGAAATACAGAATGCATGGCTTCCCTAACCGGATTATTTCCTCTAAACGAAAAAGACACATTACTTACCCCTCCGCTAACACTACAATGCGGTAAATTTTGACGTACCCAACGGGTACTTTCTATAAAATCTATAGCATTGTTCTTATGCTCATCCATACCGGTGGCTACGGGAAAAATATTGAGGTCAAAGATGATATCTTCGGGTGCAAACTGCACCTGCTTTACTAAAACATCATAAGAGCGTTTTGCAATTTCTATTCTACGGTCATAGTTGTCTGCTTGCCCAACCTCATCAAAAGCCATTACAATAACCGCCGCCCCATAGCGCTTAATAAGCGTTGCTTGGCGTATAAATTCTGCCTCTCCTTCTTTAAGGCTAATAGAGTTTACAACGCATTTTCCTTGTACGGTTTGCAAACCCGCTTCTATAATTTCCCATTTAGAACTATCTATCATAATAGGAACCCTAGCAATATCTGGTTCTGCAACAATAAGATTTAAGAACTTTACCATGGCAGCCTTACCATCTATAAGGCCGTCATCCATATTAATATCTATAATCTGAGCGCCCCCTTCTACCTGATGACGCGCCACTGTTAAGGCTTCTTCAAACTTTTCTTCCTTAATAAGCCTTAGAAACTTTTTAGAGCCTGCCACATTGGTGCGCTCCCCCACATTGATGAAATTACTTTCTGGGGTAATTACCAGCGGTTCTAGGCCGGATAGTCTTAAATATTTTGGCTTAGGCGCTTCCATTTATGTATAGTGTAAAACCGTTGGGAAAGGTTCATAAAAACGATGCAATAGTGCTTTCCATGCTACATATTGGGCAGATTGTCTAAATCCAATTTCATGATCTTCTAGGGTTTCCCAATGCACCAATAAGAGGTACTGATTTTTGTTTTCGACACATTTTTTTAACTCATGAGATATGTACCCCTTTATTTCTGAAATTAAGGGTGAAGCCTGAGCAAAAGCATTTTCAAACGTTTTGGCCAAGCCTTCTTTTATATGTAATACAGCAACTTCTAAAACCATAGGTATTGGATTAAGCCTCTTTAGGCT
>CAZWVO010000210.1:0-4565 GCA_964637535.1 uncultured Flavobacteriaceae bacterium | reverse complement strand
CTCAATACCCTTTATAGCCTTTACAAGGAACTTTTGGCGGCTGAAACATTAGATTTTCAAGGGGAACCGCTACAAGGCCTTCAAATTATGGGTATGCTAGAAAGCAGAAATCTCGATTTTGAAACCGTAATCCTTACATCCGTTAATGAAGGAATCCTTCCCTCTGGGAAATCTAACAACTCTTTTATCCCTTATGACGTAAAAAAAGCATATGGTTTACCTACCCATAAGGAAAAAGATGCTGTATATACCTATCACTTTTATAGATTGTTACAGCGGGCAAAACGTGTTTATATTATCTATAATACTGCTTCGGATGTGCTTCAAGGGGGAGAAAAAAGTAGGCTTATTCATCAATTACTTACCGATAAACCTATGGCTACAACTATAACCCATAGTATTGCTTCTCCAAAGGTGCAGCCCACACTGAAATCCTTAATTAGCGTCTCTAAAAATAGCGATCTTATTGCGCGAATTGCCGCCCTTGCGACTAACGGGTTTTCACCTACTTCCTTAAGTACTTATATTAGAAATCCTATCGATTTTTATACGAAGTATATTCTGCGAATAGCTGACGCATCTGTGGTAGAAGAACGAATTGCTCCAAATACCTTTGGTTCTGTAATTCACGATACTTTAGAAGAATTATATCTTCCCTTTATAGGAAGTACACTAAGTGAGAAAAAACTACAAGAAACGTATTCCCAGATAAAACCAACAGTGACCAAACATTTTAGCGCACTATATATGGAAACCAGCGCGCTACAAGGAAAAAACCTTATTGCTTTTGAAGTAGTTGCGCGGTATGTGGAAAACTTTATACGTTCAGAAATTACTTTGGTTAAAAATCACGAAATTAAAATACTAGGTCTAGAACAAAGCATGCAGCTCACCTTAGCAATTCCAGAACTTCCTTTTCCAGTGGTCTTAAAAGGGAAAATAGATCGAGTTGACGAACTTGATGGTGTTATTCGTGTCATAGATTACAAAACCGGAGCAGTAGCGCCACAAGATGTGAGTATTAAAGATTGGGCAGATCTAATTACCAATTACGATAAAAGTAAAGCCTTTCAACTCTTGTGTTATAGTTTACTTTTTCAAGACCATACTCCTAAACCAGAATTTACTGCGGGGATTATCTCCTTTAAAAGCTTAAGTAAAGGGCTATTTCCGTTTAAAGAAGGAAGAAACTCCTTAATTACAGAAGACATGCGCACTAGTTTTTTTACATTACTCAAACAACTAATTCTGGAGATTTGCAACCCTAATCTTCCTTTTATAGAAAAGGAAGTATGACTACTTTAAATCTGGCCGTGTAGGTCTTACTTCTACCTTACTGGGTAAGGTTCTGGGGTGCATTTGTAATAGGTCTACTACCAATTTTCCTATATCTTCGGGTTGTATTTTCCACGCTTCCTTTTCGGAAGGGGTACGTTGATTAAAATAGGTAGATACCGATCCTGGCATTACAGTAGATACCTTAATTCCGTATTTTCTTAGGTCTAACATAGCAGCTTGGGTAAACCCAACTACTCCAAATTTGGTAGCATTGTAACCTGCTCCAGAAGCAAAGAAGTTTGTTCCTGCTAAACTGGCTACAGTCATATAATACCCTTCCGATTTTTTTAAAGCATCAACACTAGCCTTTAAGGTATAGAATACGCCATTAAGGTTGGTGTTAATCATCTGGTTCCAATGTTCCTCACTAAGCTCATCTACCGGAGCAAAATGCCCTACTCCTGCATTAGCTATGACTACATCTATTTGTCCAAATTTTGCTAGTATAGCTTGTACCGCAGCCTGTTCATTAGCAAGTGAATTCACATTAGATACTACGGCCATCACATTTTCTACACCCCCAAGCGCCGCAGCTGCTTCGTTAATAGTTTTTTCATCTCTTCCGCTAATAGCTACCTTCATTCCTTGTGCTATTAGTTTAGCTGCAATACCATAGCCTATTCCTTTAGACCCACCAGTAATATAGGCCACTTTGTTTTCTAAATCCATTAATATACTTTTCTAGCGAAGATAAGAACTGTTTGCATCAGCGCGAAATCAAAGGTAAAAGACCTTAAAATTTGGTTTATTAGGACCAATATTAATTAGAAAATAAAACCTTGGTCCGTTACCAAATAAGATTTATTAAAATGCATCCCTTAGCGGAAATGCTCAAATAAAAAGTGCTATGGACAACAATGACTAAGGCAAACAGAACGTTAGGTAATAAATCATAAGCCTTTTTAGTGCTTTGCAAATGGCACAAACCATAAAATAATAGCCAATAAATCTAAACCGATGAAAAATCAAATTACGCGTATGAAAGTAGGTGAGGGAAGAATTAGCGGCGCTATTTCCATATTCCTTGGATTACTCTCTTTGGCTGGAATATTATGCTTTAAATTTCCAGAACAGCTAACAACTCCAGAGTTTCGTGAGATCTATACCGCAGAAATGGCTGAAAACATACTGTTGGGTGGAATTATAGCTACATTTCTTTTTGCGCTGGTAAGTATCTTACTCCATAAAAACAAAAAAAACGCAGTAATTGGAACCTGTTTGGGTGTACTAGCAATAGTTCTTGGCGGAATTACCGTTGAAGGCAGAGCGGTAGAACAAGTAGCATGGAGTATTGGTCTTGATTGGCTTATCCTAGATCTACTAATAATGGCCATATTGTTTGTACCCATAGAACTCGTTTTCCCTAAAAACAAACTACAGTCCAAATTTCATGCAGAATGGAAAACCGATCTTATCTATTTTGGTATAAGCCATTTAGCGATTCAATTGTTTGGGGTTATAACAAAAAAACCAGCCGTTGCCTTTTTTGGCTGGATGAATTTAGAGCAAGTTCATCTTTGGGTTTCAGAATTGCCTTTTCTTGTTGAATTGTTCTTTGCATTGTTTATCACCGATATATTTCAATATTGGGCACATCGGTTTTTTCATTCGCACCATTACTTATGGAGGTTTCATTCTATTCATCATTCAACCCAAAACATGGATTGGCTTGCCGGTTCAAGAACGCATTTTATAGATATCTTTTTTACGCGTAGCATATCCTATATGCCACTTTACATACTAGGCTTTTCTACACTAACATTTAATGTATATATCTTATTTATTGCAATTCATGCCGTGTTAATCCATGCCAATACGAGAATTAATTTTGGGTTTTTAAAGTATATTATTACAACGCCACAATACCACCATTGGCACCATTGTGAAGAACCTGAACATTATGGAAATAACTTTGCTGTTGTGTTCCCGTTTATCGATAAAATTTTTGGAACCTATTATCTTCCTGGAAATGAATGGCCAAAAGGAACAGGATTAGTAGATGCGTCATTTCCAAAAGGTTTTGTGAAACAGCTTTTCTTTCCTTTTACCAAAAATCCTTTTAAAAATGATTTATTACCAGAAGAAAGGAGTAAGAGATAGGTAGATTTGACCAGTCAACTCACTAGCATTTAGCGCTAGAATGCTACGACCTATTTTCTTCAATAACTTTATATTCTGCATACAAAGTGTCCTCGGCTCCATTGCAAGCCATTTCCAATAAACTCATACTGCAAAGCGCTCTAATAACGGATGATTCATTAGACGAGCAAGCTAACTTTTGATCAAATGCTGCAATATTTTTGGCCGCTTTTTTAACAATAGTTCTAACCATTTCAAAAGCCGCTTTGGATAATGGGGGGTTCCCTAAATAATTTTCGAATCGTGCCCCTTTTCTATACATTGGATACTTTTCTAGGCCTATAAATTTTAAAAACCATTTAAGATCAAAAGCTCCCTTTGCTTTTCGTATCCCCATATAATCTGCAATCAATTCATCATGCATATTATTCGACATAAGGCCATAATATTTGTGCGTAAAATAATGAACGCACTCATGTGCTAATCTAATTTGCACAGATAATTGCTTCCATTCGCATATAGATAGCCCCAAATCTTCTGCAAAGACACCACTATATTCTTTAGTGCTTAAAACAATAAATTTGTCTTGATACAAGGCCTTTTGAGGCACAATGTTTTTCATAAAATGTGCGCTCCAATCTCCGAAAGGGTTTTTGTTTAGCCATTTCTCTTTTAATGCATTTATCCTGCTCCAATTATTAAACCCTTTTATCATTGCCGCACCCATTGAATTGGGCATTGGTTTAGGTTCGTTCTTATTCAAGAAAGCGTTTAGGACTGTATTAAAATCTGTGTCTAAGTAGAAGTCTAATACCGTAATTTTGTTATATGTAACACGCATTATCATGGGCAGTTTTTAAGTTCAATAAGGTAAACCTATACAATGTTGATGCCCTTTAAAAGAAAGGGTAGCTTTCAATTCATGAATTGAAAGCTATGCAATTGTTACGCACAATAGTTTGTATATTGCTTAAAATCAACTTTCAGCGTGGCCAAACCGTTCCCTACATTTGAACTATTAGATCGTTTTATCTTGCGGTTGCCTACGCTTTCCATTGCAAAAGCCCAGGCGGTTATTGAACACCCAAATCCTGTAAAGGCTGCACTAGCGTTAATAGAAGATCCTAACATTAAAGAAGCCTTATTTG
>CAZWVO010000209.1:0-4567 GCA_964637535.1 uncultured Flavobacteriaceae bacterium | reverse complement strand
TAGGGTTCGCAAAGAAATCATGCATTAGTTCATCTAATTGCGCTTTTACATTAGGGAAATAGGTACTAAACAAGGTCTCTGCTTCCTTTCTTGATTGGATGCCTTCAAAGGAAACCTCTCCTTCAAAAGGCAAAAATAATGTACAAGTAAAACTGCCATCTACATTGGGCATACCAATGAGCATAAATTTGCCTCTTGGCCATATGTGAAATGAATTTTTATCCAGTTTATGTGAACCATCTGTATTAGCAGCTATGGTGAGCTCTTTATAGCCAACATTGATAAATTTTTGAGAATAATCGAACCTACTTCGGCGTTGCATCTTATGACGTATTCGCGAAAAGGCACCGTCGCATCCAAAAATAAGATCGTATTGGTATTCTGTCCACTCGCCCTTCTCAGCCTCTCCCGTATACAATTTTGCTTCCGGTAAATTTACATCCCATACTTTCTCTTGAAATCGGAATGTAGCCCCTGCAGCCTCTGCAAGATCAATCATTTTACGATTCAAAATCCCCCTAGAAATAGACCAAATAGCCTCGCCTTCTTTTCCGTATTCCTGAAAATACATGGGTTTCCCTACAACATGCATAGCTCGCTTATTTAAAGGAATAGCTATTTTTTTTATTTCCTCTTCTAGGCCTAAAGCTTTAAGGCTTTTCCAACCCCGATTACTCATAGCTAGATTAATAGATCTTCCTGAAAACTGTACCGTCCGCACATCTGGCCTTCGATCAAATACAGTTACAGCATGGCCATGTTTTCTAAGGTAAATTGCCAACAGAGAACCTACAAGTCCGGAACCCACAATAGCAATATTTTGCGAAGTTTGTGTCATAAGGGGTACGCAATGCGTCTAAACAATAAGCACTAAAGTTACTAAAAATAGTATACTTCTCTAATGCTTGATGATTTACAAGGAGTGCTTAAAATTTTAATTAATTTTTAACGTATTCTAAGCAACCACGGGCCTATTGTAGGCCGTATATATAATGAATCTTCCGCTTAGGCGTCTATATATATAAAAAGTCCTTCACAAGTTATTGCGAAGGACTTTTTTTTAAATCTACTTTTTATATCTTACTCCAATATACCGTCTACAATACCGTATTTGATAGATTCTTCTGCATTCATCCAATAATCTCTATCGAAGTCTTTCATTACCTTATCAAACTTCTGACCACAATTATCTGCTAAAATTTTAGCACTTAATTCACGGGTCTTTATAATTTCTCTTGCCTGAATTTCAATATTAGATGCTTGCCCTCTAGCTCCACCACTAGGTTGGTGAATCATTACCTGCGCATGAGGCTGTATAAAGCGTCTTCCTTTTTCCCCTACAGAAAGTAATATAGATCCCATTGAAGCAGCCAAACCAGAACAAACAGTAGAAACTGGGCTCTTTAATGATTTAATAGTATCATACATGGCAAAACCAGAAGTTACGTAGCCTCCTGGACTATTAATGATGAGTTGAATTTCTTTATCACTCAACATATCTAGATAAAGCAAACGATCTATGACGTGTTTAGCAGAATCATCATCTACCATTCCCCATAGAAAAACTTTACGTTCTTCAAGTAATTTTTCATTAATAGCTTCCTGGACTTTTCCTTTTTTTGAACTCATTTCTTTTTTCTTCTTAATACAAACTCAAAAGTAAACAAATTATAAGAATTGCTTTAGTAAGATGGGAAGGGTTTTTTAAAAATATAATGGTAAAAGCATATATCTTTGAACAAATGAAAAAGATGAGAAATTACTTTATTGCATTGTTATTAGGTGTCTTACTCCTGACCAGCTGCAAAACGGAGCAAAAAACAACACCTGTTACCCCAGAAAAAGAGCGTACCGTCTTAGAAAAAGTGGCCTATGCTCATGGCTTTGCATATTGGGATGAGGTAGCAGAGATTAGCTTTACGTTTAATGTGGAGCGAGACACTTCGCATTTTGAACGCAGTTGGACATGGAAACCCAAGACCAACGATGTAACCGTTATCAGTTCTGGAGATACTGCCACCTTTAATAGAAATGCAATAGATAGTACTTCGTATCAACCTAACGGGGCATTTGTAAATGATAAATATTGGCTATTGGCTCCTTTTAATCTTATTTGGGATAAGGCCAATTTTAGTCATGAACACCTGCCTGAAGCAGTAGCACCCATAAGCCAAAAACCCATGCAAAAACTTACCATAGTATATGGGTCTGAAGGGGGCTATACCCCTGGTGATGCCTATGATTTTTATTTTGAAGATGATTTTATTATAAAGGAATGGGTTTTTAGGCGTGGAGATCAGGAAGAACCGTCTATGGCAACTACTTGGGAAAACTACAGTAACCAAAAAGGGATAAAAATTGCCCTAGCTCACAAAAAGAAAGACGAAGCTTTTAATTTGCATTTTACCAAAGTTGCTGTTACGCTACAATAGTTGCACTATGGTCTTTGCTTACGCAATACCAAAGACATTAGCAAAACTCCAATAACGGAAATTAGAAGGGTAACAAAGCTTAGGTTTAAGGAATATCTTTCGGACAAAAAGCCTAAAAAAACTGGTCCTATTAAAAAGCCTATATAGCCCGAACCAGCAATAAAAGAAACGCCTTGAGAAGATACGACGCCTTTCATATTACCGCCAATTCTAAAAAGTTCGGGTACCACAACAGAAAAGCCTAAACCAATTAATGCAAACCCTATAATGGCTAAATAGGTTTCTCCACTAAGCACAAGGGAATAGCCTGCAATAGCGATAATGCTTGATAGGGAAACAATTTTAACAGACCCTATTTTGGCACTAATTCCATCCCCTAAAAACCGTCCTAAGGTCATGGTAATAGAAAAGGTTAAAAAGCCACTGCCTATTAAGGCTTCAGGAGCCCTAGTAACTTCTTTCAAAAACAGGCCACTCCAGTCTATAATAGCTCCTTCGCTACCCATAACAACAACTGAAATTAGTCCTAAAATAAAAAGCGGTTTAAAAAGTTTAAGACTAAACGGTTCCTTTTTTACCGGAGCAGCTTCAATTGTAAAATAGTATTTATAAAAAAACGCATGCACTATAAGTACCACTACTACAGCTAACCCCATATGCAGGACAGGGTTGCCAATAGCTACAATAAAAAAGCTTCCTATACCCGCCAGAACGCCACCCAAACTAAAAAAGCCGTGGGCCGCCGACATAAAATTTTCTTTATCTTCTTTTTCAATTTCCGTGACTAAAGTATTCATAGCTATATCCATAAGTCCGTTAGTAAACCCAAATACAAATAGTGCGCCCATGAGCATCGTATAATTGGGTGCTAAAAGCGGAAACAAAGCAGAGAGACTGCACAACACTACACTATAGGTAGTGGCCTTCCCCACCCCTAACTTATTGATGATTTTTGCTGCAATGGGAAAAACTACAAATACGCCAAGCGAAAGAAAGAAGAGCGCAATGCCTAAATCGGCCTTATCAATAGCCAATTTTTCCTTTACTGTAGGAATATATATGGCCCAAGTACCAAAAAGCAGATTAAGACTCGCAAAAGCCCATGCCGGTGCAAAATATCTTGGATTTGAAAGGATTAGCAAAAGGGATTTCATTGGCAGTTATGGTGTTTAACATTATAACAATAATGAAGGAACATAAAATTGCTTTAATATACTTCTAGTTCTTTTTTTGAATTCCCTTTTTTAAACATTGTCCAAAGCGATACATATCTTCATACGAGCAGTAAAAAGGTGCTGGAGCCAATCTAATTACATTAGGCTCTCTCCAATCCGTGATAACCCCATTTTTCATCAGGTAGTCAAAAAGTGATTTGCCTTCCCCATGGAGAAATACTGATAATTGGCAGGCTCTATCTGCAGGAGTAATAATTTCAAAAGTACTGGCTACTTCCTTATCTATTTGACGTAAAACAAATTCGAGATAAGCTACAATTTGATTTCTTTTTTCAATAAGGGCCGGCATTCCTACTTCGTCAAATAAGGATAAGGAAGCCAAATAAGGAGCTACAGCTAAAATAGGGGCATTACTCAACTGCCAAGCATCTGCATTTTCCATAGGTTCAAACTCGGGTTTCATTAAAAAACGTGTCTCCTTTTTGGTACCCCACCAGCCTTCGAACCTGGGAATATCCTTTTTATTCAGGTGTTTTTGATGTACAAAAAGACCCGATGCATTTCCAGGACCACTATTCATGTATTTATAACTGCACCAAGCAGCAAAATCTACCTCCCAATCGTGCAATTGTAAGACTACGTTACCAGCTGCATGCGCCAAGTCCCAACCTACATTAGCGCCAACCGATTTACCTGCAGCGGTAATGGTTTTCATATCAAACACCTGTCCGTTATAATAATTCACTCCTCCTATGAGTACTAAAGCCAACTCCTCTCCTACTTCTTCAATCTTTGCCACTACATCTTCTGTACGCCAAGCATTTTCTCCAGGGCGTTTCTTTACCTCAACAATAGCCTCTTTGGGGTCCAAACCATGGTAACGCAGCTGACTTTGAATCATATATTGATCAGAAGGAAAAGCCTTTTCTTCACAAAGAATTTTAAAGCGTTTTTCAGTAG
>CAZWVO010000208.1:0-4585 GCA_964637535.1 uncultured Flavobacteriaceae bacterium | reverse complement strand
GCATGTATATGATGTAAGTTGTTCTTCACTAAAAGACTATCCTACGGGTACAAAAACCGCTTTAAAATGGCTATGTCAATTATATGTAACACAAAAGCCTTTATACCCCCAATGCCACTAGTAAAAAAGTTTTTTAAAATGCCTTAGGAAGAATTATACGCTATACTCTTGCTTATATTTTTCTATGTATTAAAAACCCTTTTTAAGCAGTACATTGAAAATAAACTGGGAATACCGTGCAGGGCTCACCGTAAAATGATAGCATCATTTATAGTCATTTCAATTGGTATTAAGATCTAGGGCCTTTTTATTATTGTCTACGATCTTTTTAAATAAAACTAACATATCAATATTCAACGTCATCTGTAGTTTACAGGAATTCAGGGCTTCCGTTGTTTCTCTCATTTTTTGAATATCGATAGCTAAAACTGATTGTACCCTGTCAAGCGTTTTTTGAGTTCCCTGTTTGTTATGTAAAGCTTCTTGTAGCTCCTTTTGACCCATAGCCACAATTTTTCTATCTATTTTAAGCACTCCCTTGTAGTGCATTACCCTATCTTGTTCTCTTTCTATGGTATCACAGAGTTCATTTGTTATTTCTCTTAATGCGTGTATAGTTTCATAGTCTAAACCTAAGTTATACCCTTTTTGCCCTATACTGCTATGAGCAGCATCGTCTTTTTTACTATTTAAATCGGTAATTACTTTGGAAAATTCTTGATATAATTTTTCTATTGGACTTTTAGTTTTTTGTATTGTTTTCTTAGCTTCTTTGTACACTTTCATATCTAAAATTAGTGTTGGTTATTGGAGGGTAAATACCGATAGGCTGTCTTAAAAAGCCTTACAACTTCCTTTTTATATCTTTCTTTCTAGCTCATATGATATTGCTTCATTGCATTACATAGGGGTACACTTTGCCATAGGTTATACAAAATAGGTTGGCTCATTTAGCCTTCTTAATTATAGAAAGTGCCATGTACCAACCTATTTCCCCTATCAACAACCAAACAATTTTATTTAGCCCCCATTCTACGCTGTCTTTTGGGAGAACGTTCACGCTCGCTACTAGGAGGCTGAGGCCTTCCGCTAGCGCTCGAAGCTCCTCCTAACTGCGCTCTGCCCGATGCTGGAGCGGCCAATGCTGACATACCAGAGCGCTGTTCTTGCTGTTGCGTTGCTGTTTTACTCAATTCATTAGTTTCTACAAGGGTTTGTACCGCACGTAAAAAATTTAGTTCTTCTGCCCGTGCCGGCTCCTTGGATGTTATATGTTGCTTTTCTATGGTAGAAGCCAAGCCTTCTCCTACGCTAACATAGGTGCCTTGTTTATAGAATTGGCCTTCAGAATCAACCACAGTAAGCTTATCGTTACGCTCTGCCAAACCCTCTAACAATGCCTTTGACTCTCCTGTTTCATTGGCCATTAAAACCACTTTTCCGGTAGTCCACGAGGCTAAATTCTCCAGGTTTTCTTTAGGATACAATTCTGGTTGTTGCAATAAAATATCCCCTGAAGCTAAAAATACAATAGGCGGCACACCTTGTTCTTCATTTTGAGAAGGTTGTAATTGTGCCGCGGTTAAGGATTCTCTTAAGCCGTTAAGCTGCTCTAACGCATTAATATCTACAAAGTTTTCGCGATGCATTTCCTGTGCTAGCTTATCTTCAGTTCCTAAGATATACATGGTATCTCTTACAAAAAGCTCTTTTGGACCATTGGGTGTTCTACCAGCTGGATCAAAAGGAGTAAAGTTATTAGGGCGCGACGTATAGCCCTGTAACGTTCCTTCGGCAAATCGATCATTAAGTGCCTTTAGTGCTGGTCTATCTCCGGTATCATCACCAGAATAGCTCATCATAACCGGTTTATCCGTACGCATTCCATTTTCTTCACATACTTTCTGAAACTGTTCACTATTGGCAGCAATTTGTTCAATAGTTGCCCCTTTTGATACTTTTTCAACAGTAAAGGAGCTCGTAGCTCCCAAATGCACCTCTAGATCTCCTTGCTTGCCAAGCTCCTGGAAAGCCGCTTTTATTTCAGAAATAGCCTGTTCAAATGCGGGTTTATCCGCTTGGTTGCTTGGCTCTCTATAATGGGCTGTAAAACCATACTTTTTTACTTCGGCCTTGATCCACATATTTTCGGAGGTATCTTTACTATCACTTGTATAATGCACTCCAGCAGCATCAGACATTATTTTTTCAATACTGTCTTTTTGCGCTTCAGTCAGGGGTTCTGCCATTTGGTGTATACGCTCATGTCCTCCTGGAATAATTAGCTCATTGGTATCATCAATGGGTTTAAACTGCATAAATGCCCCATTTTCCGAAGCAAGAACAAATTTAGGGGTTATACCCTCTTCATTAGGCCTCATAGCCTCCTTATAAAAATTGTTCAATTCGCCATTTTTTCTCCCAGAAAGAATCATAATACCCACATCTGGGTTCTCAAAACTAAGATTTCTAATCCCTTCCAAGAACTCCTTTGGAGGCAGCGCCTTTTCCATCTCCTCTAGCTTTACAAAAGGTGCCACAGTACCATCGCTATCGGTTACCACCCATTTTTTAATGGGTTGGTTTTCAAATTCCTCTTTTTTTAATGCCATCGTTTTATTTCCTAATACTAGTTAATCAATGCGGTAAGGGCAAATTGCCTCATGTGTATATTTTGGCAATAACTGCCCTTTACCTGTTATACCTGTCATTTTGTTTTCTACAGCCCTGGTCCTGTTTTTTGTTTCTTACGGGCTGCTCTTTTAATATTCCTCCCAGCCCTATTCAGGTCTTCTCGCCTCGTATCCTGAGTAGTAGCTAAACCCTCGAACCGGCTTTTTGGTAAACTAGCATCAATCATAGCAAAAGCGTTTTGCCCAAAAGTGGTATCTGCATTGGTAATTTTTCCAGACATTTCAGATAATTGCGCTTTGTTTTCTGCTAACTGCTCCGCTTGCGCAGGGTTTTGAACTCTTAAATCTTCTATACGATCTATTTGAGCATGCAAAGCTTCCGTTATTGCTTCTGCAGATGGATCTACAATGGATAACGTATCTATGGTAGACTGTCTTTCCAATCCTCCGAGGTCTTCTGCAATTCCAGCTCCATTACTCACAATTACGGCTGTTGCCTTATGAGGGACCAAGGGGTCTACTCCGTCTGTAGTAGCTTGTTTAAGTGTTAACTCTCTTGCATTGATCATCTCTCCTATAGATAAGATATACCCATCCTTTACAGAGGTAGCCACAGGAAGATCATTCATACCACCAAAAACAGGAACTTCTGCATTATCTATTCCGTTTTGATAGTGGTGTATTGCTCCCGGAAATTCTGCGTTAATCTCTTTTATGGTTGCTTCTACCTTTTTTTGATATTCGTCATAAGCTGGGATTGGGTTAGACCTTCCTCTTCCCGTACATAAATTGTACTGGTAACAAGAGCCTGGTTCCACCGCGGGGTTAGCCGCTCTCTTATCTGTTAAAAAGGTACGATAACCTTCCAAAAATTCTTGAATGCCTTTGGTATAGTCAAAGCGTTGAACAGAACCCATGTGGATTTTGTTAGGGTCAAATAGCTCTTTCTCCTTAACAGATTGTAGATCATGCAAATAAGCCCCTCCATTTTGTATTCTAGTTGCTGCTGCCTGTAAATCCGCGTTAGCTGCTATTTCAGGTGCTGCAATTGCAGTAGCTAAACCCGCTCTAAAAGATGCCGTTCTATCCTGTTGTTCCGGTGTAAGCTCGCCAACATTGTTAAGTCCCGCAGTTAAAACAGCTGATCTATCTTCAAATTCTTGGGTAATTCTATGTTTTGGAATTCCTATAGGATTTGCGAAGCATTTTTCTTCTAAAACTTTTAAATCTTTTTCGTTTGTTAAGACTTCAAAATTTTGTATTGTTTTTACAAAATTATCAACATCTTCTTGGGTATGAAACCCAATAGTATCTGCTTGAATTAAGTTAGATAGAATTTCCTTAAAAGCATTATTGTCAGATTCGTTTAGACCTGTAAATATTTTATTCCCTTCGGGTGCTTTTGGCCCATTGCTGGGTGCCAATTCTGCCCATGTTTCGTGATGAAAAAATGAAACATTAATGTCTCCCCCATCCGGATTTCTTTCTTGGGCCAATTCCTTAAGCATCCCAGGCACCTGAAATACATGATAATCATGAGCCCAAACAACAACGTCTTTATAACTACCAATTTCTGGTTTATCAGGATTGGCAATATCTGCATCTATTTTATCCAGTAGTTTTTCGGTGTATAATTTGTCTACCTCTGTATGGCTTCCAAAAGAACCTCTAGGGGTTACTTTTTCGGGCATACTATGCATAAGCGGCCACATTTTACCGTTGGTGGCTCCTGTATAGAAACTTTTGAACATGTTCTTGTTCACAAAAAGAAGTTCATTTTGGCTTTCACCCAGTCCTTCTCCTTGCCCCCATGCATTAAGGGCAGCATTCATAGCTGCTTCCTTTTCTGGAGATCCGGGGCTTTCTCCAATTCCCAGCCACCCAACTGTTTTAAAGCCTTCAGGCACCGCATTACTTATACCAGGGGCTACCCCTCCCGATTTTTTTGTTAC
>CAZWVO010000207.1:0-4596 GCA_964637535.1 uncultured Flavobacteriaceae bacterium | reverse complement strand
ATCCATATCTACAATACCAAAACCTTTAATACCGGGTGTATCTATTATAGTACCGCCAAAACTTAAATCGTACATTTCAGCAAAAGTAGTGGTATGCTGACCCTGCAAATGTTGTTGCGATATTTGCGCTGTTTTTAATGCTAGATTTGGAGCAATACTATTCACTAAGGTTGATTTTCCTACTCCGGAATGCCCTGCAAACATGCTTGTCTTATCCTGCATTATGGCCTTCACTTTATCTACATTTTTGCCTGTTGCCGCAGAAATGCCTACACAGGTATATCCTATTTGGCGGTATAAGGCAGCTAAGTATTTAACTTCATTTAATTGCGCTTCATCATAGGTATCGATCTTGTTAAATAATAATACCACGGGAACATCATAAGCTTCACATGTTGCCAAAAACCGATCTATAAATAAGGTGAAGGTGGGTGGATTGTCTAAGGTAATCATTAAAAAAACCTGATCTAGGTTTGCTGCAATGATATGTGTTTGCTTGGAGAGCTTTACAGATTTTCTAATGATGTAATTAGTTCTATCATTTATTTCCTTAATAATACCTATGGTTTCATCTCCTAGCTTTTCCACATCAAAAACAACGCTATCACCAACAGCCACGGGATTAGTGCTTTTAATACCTTGAATCCTAAATTTCCCTTTTATGCTGCATTTATAGAATGTATCATTGGCCTTTACGGTATACCAACTTCCTGTAGATTTATATACAATTCCTGTCATACATCGGTTTAGAAACGCAACAAAAATAGTGTATTTATTGCCTACATGGACAAACTCATCGCTATGCCAAAACAATACATCCAAAGTTTTTACACGCCACTACCGTATTGGAACAAATACAGCTAGTCTAGGTTTAGAAGGAATATTAGGGTGATATGAAGGTCTCCCCCCAAAAAAATATTACTTTTAAAAAAACACGTTGAAAATCAGCGTGCTGTAAACAAACAAAACTTTAATTTCATGAAAAAATTAGTATTCTTGGCATGTATTGCCCTAATGAGCACAGTAGATCTAAGTGCACAACAATTTAAAATAATTACTAGTGTAGAATCTATCGTTTCCGGGGGACTAGGACGTTCTAGGCTCGTAAGCGCTAATGAAGAAAAGGATTATACCCAATACACCTCTACTCAGACAGCAGACGACAATACCCGAAACAAATCTAAAAGAGGAGAAATTAGAGTAAAAGATTTTGATGAAACTAAATTATTAAACTTTTATAATGTAGCTGGAATACGTTTTCAAAATATAGCTGCTAACGATGCTATTGTTACTTCAAAAATTAATGCGATGGTTGCTGATGGTTGGGAACTTGCATTTGTTACCAGTGCTGTAGAAAGTTCTTCTAAAGGAGATACCGGAATATTTATTACCCGATATATTTTTAAAAAATAAAACCGCTCTGGTATAGAAAACAAAAAGCCCAATCTAAAAAGATTGGGCTTTTTTCTATTTTTTCCTTTAGCTAGTCTTGGATATATATTTTGCCACCGGCAAACGTACTTTTATTAAGTTCTTTTGGGTTTCCGTATACATATACATTTCCGCCCGCTTTTACTTTTATATCTAACTTTTCTGTAGCATTCACCTCTGCTTCGCCTGCTGCAGTGATTTTTACCGAAGCTGTTTCCGTAGCGAGTTCTCTACCTTCAAAAACACCTCCAGTATTGAGTACCACTTCTTGATTTTTTGCAATACCAGAAGCATCTACAACACCTCCTGTTACCGCTCTAATAGCTACGTGATTTACCGCTAACCCCACCTTTATCTGTGCTCCTTCTTGCGCTTTTAGCTCAATGGTATTTTGCTGTATTTGCGCGTTAGAAGTAATCTTTGCGCCTTCATTTCCATCAATCAATTTAAGGTTGGTATAATGCACTTCAACAAAGGTATCTTCTCCATGAAAAATCTTTTCCAATTCCATGCGGATTTTAAGAATTCCATTCTTATTAACAATTTGAATATCATCTACATTTTCTCCTTTAATGAACACCCTATTCTCATCAGATTTAATGAGATTGACTTCGATTAAATCAAAAACTTTAACGGTATCAAAATCGCCTACCTCCTTATCTATGGTACGCTGAGCAAAGGCATTTGCCGTTATTAGCGTGATGCAAAGCAATAGTATTTTTTTCATATTTGTATTTTTAGTCATATTAAAGATAGTATCAAATCGAATTTGTTACAGTTTTTAAAAGCCCTATATAAAATTATATCGAAAAGCGTTAAAATACTATTGCTCTACAATGGTTAATGCAGCACGGCAATTAGGTGTTAATAATTTTCTTTTGATGGTTGATAGACTCTTGATGAATGGCTTTAAACATCCGCAAAACAAATTCCTCACTTAGTCCTTTAGCCTCTCCTTCTAAAATCATTTTACCCAAAATAGCATTCCAACGGTTGGTTTGTAGAACAGCAACATTGCGCTCCTTTTTAAGTGCTCCAATACTATCAGAAACTTTCATACGTTTTCCTAAGGTTTCTATAAGCTGGTTATCAATAATATCTATTTGAGCTCTTAAGTTGTTAAGGCTACTGTTGTATTCTGCTTCCTGATCCGTTTCTTTTCTAATTCTTAAGTCTTCCATGATTTTCACTAAACGTTTAGGAGTTACCTGTTGGGCAGCATCACTCCAAGCATTTTCTGGATCCCAGTGCGTTTCTATCATTAATCCATCAAAATTAAGGTCGAGTGCCGTTTGAGAAACATCAAAAATCATATCGCGCTTCCCGGTTATATGGGAAGGATCATTAATTAACGGTAAATCTGGAAAACGTGTTTGTAGTTCAATAGCCAATTGCCACTCAGGAATATTTCTATATTTCGTTTTTTCATAGGTAGAAAACCCTCTGTGAATAACCCCTAATTTTTTAATATTAGCAGTGTGCAGTCGCTCTACGGCCCCTAACCACAGTGCTAAATCTGGATTTACTGGATTCTTAATTAGTACTACTTTATCGGTACCTTCTAGAGCGTCTGCAATTTCTTGTACAATAAATGGACTTACTGTAGATCGTGCTCCTATCCAGAGTAGGTCAACATCGTGTTCCAAAGCCAAATCTACATGCGCTCTATTAGCCACTTCTGTTGCTATTTTAAGACCTGTTTCTTCCTTTACTTTTTGCAACCATTTTAGTCCAATAGCGCCTACTCCTTCAAAATTTCCAGGACGTGTTCTTGGTTTCCAAATACCTGCTCTGTAGTAACTTACATCAGTATCTTTTAGCTCGTGCGCAATTTTTAACACTTGCTCTTCTGTCTCTGCGCTACATGGCCCTGCTATTACCAAGGGATGATCTAAGCCCAAATCATCTAACCATGTTCTCATTTGCTTTGAATTTTCCACTCCTCTATATTTTTATTTAAGATTATTTTAAATTTACTATTCTGCTTTATTTAAAGGAATTCCCTTTAAAATTTCTTTAATTTTATTGGTATTATTCATTTCATCGTATATCCCTTGATAGTTCCCATTTATCAGCATTGCTTTAAACGTTTCTAAATTCTGAATATACTCTTCCAAGGTTTCAATAACATTGTCTTTATTATGCTTAAAAATTGGCGTCCACATTGCTGGAGAACTTTTTGCTAAACGCACTGTACTCTCAAAACCACTTCCTGCCATATCAAAGATATCGCGCTCATTTTTTTCTTTTTCAATAACGGTCTTTCCCAACATAAACGAACTAATATGAGAAAGGTGCGATACATAGGCAATATGCCGATCATGTGCCTCTGGATTCATATATCGAATACGCATCCCCATTTTTGCAAAAAGTTCCAATGCTTTTTCCTGTAACTTAAAGGCTGTTTTTTCTACCTCACAAATAATATTGGTCTTGCCTTGATACAATCCTAAAATTGCAGCCTTAGGACCAGAAAACTCGGTACCAGCTATAGGGTGACAGGCTAAAAAATTACGTCGCTTTGGGTGCGCAGCAACGGTTTTACAAATCAACGATTTGGTAGAACCAGCATCTAAAACAATAGCATCATCGTGTACCGCATCTAATATTTTAGGTAATTCTGCAACCAATACATCTACAGGTATACTTACAATAACCACATCTGCAATACTCAGGTCTTTATAAGTGGCCTTACCATCAATGATTCCTATTTTTAAAGCCTCCTCTAAGTGCGCTGTATTCACGTCTACTCCATAAACCTTAGCTTGGGCATAAAACTGTTTTATGTCCTTAGCCATAGAGCCTCCTATTAAACCAACACCAATAATAAATACGTTCATAGTTTTTCCTTTACTTGCTATTAAACCGTTCTATTGCTGTTTTAATCTTTTCTACAGGCACACACAATGAAAATCGTATATACCCTTCTCCTTGACTCCCAAAAATGGTTCCGGGAGCAATAAAAATATCTTTTGTATGCAGAATTTCATCTGTAATTTTTTCAGATGATTTTCCTTCTGGTATTTTTGCCCAAACAAATAACCCAGCAGAGTTCTTGTCACATATACAGCCTAATTTATCTGCAATTTTAAAAATCAAATTTCTTCTTTCCTCATATTCTTTATTTTGATTTTCAAACCAATCTTCTGATAAATGTAATGCTTC
>CAZWVO010000206.1:0-4630 GCA_964637535.1 uncultured Flavobacteriaceae bacterium | reverse complement strand
GGGTTACTAGTGGGTACTACAGTAATTACATACGCTTTCATAAAGTGCAAATTTTAAGCAAAAATACAATCAATTTCTAAGTTACACTACATATAATAATGTTGCATTTCATCCGTTATACATAATATTTGAACGAAATAACAACCCATATAGCCTAATCATCCAAATGAAGCGTCTTATTCTATTAGTACTTACCTTTACTATTTTTGGCGTTTCGTCAAAAGCACAGGAAGGGATTCCAGTGTATTTTGATTACCTCGCAGATAATTATTATTTGGTTTATCCTTCTATGGCCGGTATAGGAGAAGGAGGAAAACTAAGGTTAACAGCCAGAAAACAGTGGTTTAGCGTTGATGAGGCGCCTACTTTACAGACGTTTAATGCTCATTTTAGAGTAGGAGAGCGCAGTGGAGTAGGAGGTATTATTTTTAACGATGCAAATGGTTTTCATTCGCAAACAGGATTTAAAGCTACCTATGCGCATCATTTAAGATTTGCTGGTGATGCCGCTAACTTAAACCAACTTTCGTTTGGCCTTAGTGTAGGCGCAATTTTAAGTAGTCTTGATGAAACAGAATTTAGATCGGTAATTCCAGACCCTATTATTACCGGAACAAAAAATACTGTAGGCTATTTTAATATAGACCTTGGCGCATCGTATAACTATTTTGAGTTTTATGCACATGTTGCTGCCTTAAATGTTTTGGGTGCTGGTAGAGATTTATACACGGCTATTGAATTTGATAATCTGAGACGTTATTTGTTTTCTGTAGGCTACGTTTTTGGAAAAAATGACATTAGAATAGAACCTTCGGTTCTTTTTCAATTAACGGAGTTTACCCAGGAAAAAACAATAGACTTTAATGCCAAAGTATATAAGGATTTGGAATTTGGAACCTTGTGGGGTGGTCTCTCGTATAGAAGAAGTTTTGATGGAGCGCAGTTTCAGGCCGATGGTAGTTTTGGAGAACAACGTTTGCAGTTATTTACTCCAATTGTAGGGGTTAACCTAAACAACTTCCTGTTTTCGTATAACTACTCCTATCAATCTGGAGATATTCGTCTAGACAATGGAGGCTTTCACCAAATTACCTTAGGATACAATTTTGGTCAATCTGAAAAGCGCTACGACTGTTACTGTCCTGCTGCTAATTACTAGGAGTTTTGTTACTGTGTACCGGTAGCATATTCGTTATAACGGGAAATGGGCCTACCCCTAATCTAAATAGGTAGACCCATTAACTAAACACCAACCATGATGTGCATTTTATGCTTTAATTTTATTCCCAAGTATAGTTTTTCTTGGCTGCTTGCCTTTGAATAGCATTTAACATGGCATTTTCCAATTCTCCCTTAGTTCCTTCTTTTTGATGCTCCGCAATGTAAGCTTCGCGCTTGGCATTTAACGCCATAATTTCTTTCTGAATTGTTTTACGTTCTACTTCCTTAGTTTTGATATGCGCTAAGATTTCTTTTTCTGTTTTTCCTTTTAGCTCTGCAGGCAACTGATCTTCTTCTAAATCAGATATGTCAAAATCTTTTTCTTTAGCTGCATCTACTAAATCCCAATGTGCATTCTTATACATTCTAGAGCTCTTGCTAACGGCGCGTTTTACTGCAACACTTTCTTCTAATTCCATAGCGTTGCTATCCTGTGCTGCTTGTGATTCTCTTTTAGAGGCCCCTAAAGAACCGTACGAAATATAGGTGCTGTTTAGTTTGCCATTTAGTTTGATAATAACATCATCATAAGGGGTGTTAATCTGTACCACCTGTCTGTTGTGATTAATAGCCATGTATTCTCCACCACTTAATACGGCACCACTCTTCCAATTAGAGGAAACCCCCTGATCGTAATTTCCACAGAAAATAGTGTTGATAATCACATCTTTCTCCTTGGCGTTACTTACCGCATCTTTGTAGTTTAGTTTTCCTTGGGTAAAGGGTTCGTTTCCGGCAATGAAAATCATTTTTAAATGGTCCTCATTTTTACCCCATTCCAATTGCTTTAATGAAGTATGTATTACTGCACCACAAAATTCTTCTCCTCCATTAGTAGTAAGTGAAAATAACTTTTCGGAAATCTCATCCAAATCACTACTAAAACCAATAACTTGTTGTATGTATCCTTCCTTGGCAGAAAGAGCATCATTTCCATACTGATATAGCGCAATTTGCAGCTCTGGCCTAGCTTCGTTTCCGCATTTGGCATAGGTAAACTTGTTTACAATATCCCATAATTGCGCTTTAGCCTGATTAATGAGTCCATCCATGCTATTGCTGGTGTCTAGGAGCAACGCAATTTTTACTACGTTGTTCTTTTTTTCAAGAGCTGCATCCGTAAGTGCCGCCTGTGCAATAACAGGTGTAGTAATATCTTTCTTTGCTTTTAATTCGCAACCCCAGCTGCTACTTATAAATAAGGCCATTATACCTAGCGTAATACTATTTTTTAGATTTTTCATGTTAACGTATCTTTTATGAATTGATTTTAAGTTTGAATTACGGTTTAAAAGTAGCCGCAAACTTTTTCAGAAAAAATAGGGATTGAGGGAACAGGACTTTTGGTTGAGGGAAACGGCACACCCATTGTTTAAAAGGGCAAAATGAGTTGGTTTTAGTTTGTTTTATCGGTTTTTGCCATTTTTTAAAACCATTAAAAACACCTAAGTTTATCCTAATTATAAGTATAAGATGCCCAAGTTAAGTTACATTATTACCTTGTTTTTAGCAGGTTGCCTAATGAGTTTTTCCCAGCGTACCAATTCCGGAGAACGTTTTTTTGTTGAAGGATCTGTAAAGGGAAAAGAACGTCGTACGCCAATTTCTGGAGTCGAAATTACTACTAAAGCTGGAGGGTATACGGTAACCAATGGTTTGGGTGAGTTTAAGATACAGGTGAGTATAGGAGATGAGTTGATCGTACGAGATGCGGCTTTTGAAACGGTACGTTATACCATTAATAGTAGGGAAGATATTGATATTTTAGTAGAAGGCTATTCCGTAACCAAATCCTCAAGGAGCCAAGGAGTACGTGAAAAAAAAACAATATCCCTGCATCAAGGCTACTTAGATTCTGCGGAGATCTATAAAAAAACAAACATTGAAAAGAGTATAGATTACATTACCCAATCCATTGCGCAGTTAAGTAAAAAAGGAGACAAAACGCAACTAGCGGCTTCTTTAACCAAGTTGGGAGAAGTGTATGAGTATCATCAGCAGTATGATTTGGCGGTAGAAAATTACGAAGATGCTTTAGAAGCAAAAAAATCTACACGTACTACTATTCTCTTAGGGAATGCGTATCTCAAAAAAGGAGAGTATAAGAATGCCCAAATTACTTTTACTTCCCTTACAAAAATAAAGGGTATTATTCCGTATCAATCTGTACAGTTGTATGAGGGCCTTGGAGATGCGTACAAAGGTTTAGGGGAAATAGACAAATCGGTTGCGAATTACAATCAAGGTTTGCTTATTGCTAAAAAGAATCAGATCACGCCCAAATTAACCGATCTCAATTCTAAAATTGCCGATGCGTATGCTGGAGATGATCGGAACATTGAAGCTAACGCTTATTTTGATAATTCTTTGAAACTCGCTAAAAGTGAAGCGCCAAAAAGAGCTATTCAAGAAAAGGATAAAGTGGCCGATTTTTATAATACAAAGAACAGGTACGACGAAGAAATTGCGCTTCGTAAAGAGGCGCTTACAGAATTAAATACCTTATCTAAGCCAGTGCCGGAGGAGAGAGCCCCAGGAGCTGTAGCAGATAGTATTACGCCGCAGCGTATTAATTACAAAATTGCGAATGCCTATATCGCTCAAAATAAGTTGGATGAGGCTATTCCTTATCTACAGCAAAGTATTGTAGAGGCCGATGGAGATGATGATTTGGTAGTGCAAAAAGACGCTACTAGAAAACTATCCGAAGTGTACGAGTATAAAGGAGATTTTACGAAAGCGTATGAAACCTTTAGAAAGTATGCAGCGGTTGTAGATACCCTATATATCCGAAAAGAACAGGAAATTTCTAGGGCTGCTCGGTTTAATAGAGAAATTGCTTCTAAGCAAAGCAGGATTACTGGATTAGAACAAGAGCGGGAGCTTACACAGAGTAAATATGACCTTGCCGTTACGGCAGAGCAATTGACATTGGAAAGTAATAAGCGTCAAAAATGGATTATTTATTCGCTTATTTTTGGATTGTTTTTAATGGCTGTAGCCGCCTTCTTTTTCTATAGAGCTAACCGGCAGCAAAAACTGGCTAATAATCTATTGGCACTTAAATCGCTGAGGTCTCAGATGAATCCTCACTTTATCTTTAATGCTTTAAATTCTGTCAATAATTATATTGCTAAAAGTGATGAGCGAAGCGCTAACCGATATTTGAGTGAGTTTTCTACCTTAATGCGTGCCGTTTTGGAAAATTCTGAAGAAGATTTTATTCCGCTAGCTAAGGAACTAGAACTGTTAGAACTCTATGTAAAACTAGAACACTCGCGTTTTCCGGATAAGTTTGATTATAACATACTTATTGATGAGCATATTGATATTAGTGCCTTCCAAATTCCGCCCATGTTACTGCAGCCTTATATAGTACTCTAGGTATGGTTCTATAGAGATGCCGCTG
>CAZWVO010000205.1:0-4631 GCA_964637535.1 uncultured Flavobacteriaceae bacterium | reverse complement strand
TTTCTATACCTAAAATATTCCAGGTATCATGTATTCCATCTGCATTAGGCGTGAAAAATTTAGGGTATCCCACCACCAAAAAGGATTGTGGCTCAGAAGCTCCACAGCCGTTAAGATCATTAATGATGACTGTATTTAGACCTGGAGGTACATCTAGAAAAATAGGAGCGTCTTGAAAATCTCCTCCATTAATAGCATATTCATATTCGCCATTGCCATCTACCACAATTTCTACATTATTACTATCCGATATATCGTCAAGAATGAGTACTTCTTGAAGTACAGGAATTCCAAAAAAGGTTATTAAAATTCCACCATTATCTACTACAATCTCACCCCCAGTAGTTTCTATCTCTACAAAATAACGTCCACTATTTGGACTTGTTACGGTAAATTCTGTTTCTGTTGGTCCCGTTGCCAAAACTTCATCTATAGTTCCATCTAGATCTCTATCTATTAACCAGGTAACATTAGCAATGTCTGGTCCAGCAGGAGAACTTAAAGCACTTAATACAATATCTGGATCCCCTTCACAGGCAACAATATCTAAGCCTAAAAACTCATCTCGCAAGGTACAATCTACTGCGGTAAGTGGGTCTGCATCTACTAGGGGGCCAGTAAACGTAAAATTATATGGTTGCGGGTCATTGGTAGTAGAATCAAAATTATTGATAAAGATATAATAGAGTTGTCCTTCTTCTACATCTAACCACTCGTCATAAGTATTCTGGCTTTGTTGCACAAAAGGGGCACCTACTTGACCATTTTCTGGGTTAATACCTATTCCCGTAAAATTGGTGTCATTTGTTTCATAGTTACAGCGCAGCGGGAGCAAATCTCCCGAACTTATATCTCCACAATCTACATCGGGTCCGAATACGGCAAAATCCCATTCCGCGGTTGGCGTTAAAGCTTCTATATCAAAACCCAACTGTCCAGTTGCTCCCGCTCTAAAGACAAACCAAGAAGTATTATTCTCTACATTTCCGTTAGTTCCTAAACCGCCTCTTTCTAGGCATCCTACTTGATTAATAAATTCTGGATCCCAATCTTCAATATCACCTGCTCCACTAGCCTGCGGTAAGGGGTTCATTCCGTCTGCACAGATCGGAATAGCCGATCTACAATCACCCGAGTTCTGGGCATTTGCAGATAAAGAGAATAGGAAGAAACAGCCTAAGGTGTAAATTAATTGACGCATGGTGTTCATTTGGAAGCGTTGCTATAACATATAGTATAACTCTTGCTAATAGGATTTAGTATATTTTAACCCTCAATTTGCGTCGTTAATCGATAAAGTAGGCACTTATTTTATTGAAAACACAAAAGTTTATCTTCTTAGCGCAAAATGATTGCGAAGGTATTTAGCTTCTACAGCTTGGCCATCACGGCCCGCATAATTTAATCTAAACCAATAATCTGTAGACGGAAGGGGCTTGCCATTAAAAGTGCCATCCCAACCAGTACTGGTGTCACTAAGCTGCTTCAGCAGCTTTCCATAACGGTCAAAAATTGAAACCGTGGCATTGTTTAAATTAGATACTCCCTCTATATGCCACTCATCATTAGCACCATCTCCATTAGGTGTAAAAAATGGAGGAAACCCTACTACCGTAATATTTTCGGTAATTGCACCGCAACCATTAAGATCATTAATAGTTAATTGGTGGGTTCCGGGCGTAACATTAGTAAAAATAGGACTCGTTTGAAAGGCCCCATCATCGAGCTGGTATTCATATGCTCCAACCGCTACAGTAGTCACACTAATGGTATTGTTTTCTTGTAAATCACTTACATTAATTTCTGCTATTTCCGGAGGATTAGAAATTACTACAGTTATCGCTCTTATACTGGTACATTCCAATGCTCCAAGACTATTGGTTACGGTTAAGGTATAGACTCCGGCCTGAGCAACATCAATAGTTGCCGTATTTTCTCCAGAATCCCAACTATAGCTGTAAGCGGGATTAGTAACCGGATCTCCAAGCGTAATGGTTGCTGCACCATCACATAAAAAAACTTCTTGAGGAAAATCTAAGATAGGGGTTTCTAAGGCCGTAAGTTGAAATTGTTGTGAAGCATCAAAACAGTTGGGGTTAGGAACCGACACAGCCCTTACATAGATGGTTTCCGTGCCTGAACCGATAACATATTGTTTAGGTAAGCTATTGGCTCCACTTATCGCATCTGCAGCGGTAGTATGATAACTTATCAATACTTCATTTGGATCTTGAGTTCCCAAGGCTTCTATATCTTTTTGGCTTAGGTCGTATTCATCAGCATCGGAACAAGCCGCCTCATCGGTAATAGCAAAAGTAGTAGGGACGGGCGAAAATGCCACCTGAACATCACTAATAATAGTAGTAGAAGAAGTCGTAAAGACCGCTATGCGGTATACCCCATCAGTAGTTACGTTAAGCGTAGGGTTGTTTGCTCCACTTATGGGCAAAAAACCAGTTCCTATATCCAAAAACCAATCATAGGATAGTGCATCTGTTGTAGTTGCGTCTAGCACAATGTTCTCTCCTTCGCACGCTGCTATTGGAGGGCCTAATAAATTACTAATAATAGAACAGTCTAAGGCGGTAAAGGGATCCGTCACGAATATATTTCCAGAAAATTGAATGGAAAAACCAGAATTGGTATTGCTAAAATTGTTGATGAGCAAGTAATAATCTTCCCCAGGAACCACCTCCAACCAATCTTCATAAAGTACAGAATCTGTTGCTCCTGTAGGGTATTCCCCTACTCCCATAAAAGCTTCATTATCTCGATTATCAAAGAAATTACAGCGTATGGGTTCTCCTAGAGCATTGCAATCACTAGCACGGTATAGCGCAAAATCCCAGTCCTCTGAAGTATCAAAACCAATATTAAAACCCAATTGCCCAGATGCTCCTGTTCTAAAGCGATACCAGGCAGCATTAGATTCTATTGCACCAGAAGTAGTTTGTTCTAGGCATCCAGAGCTACTAGCTCCAGAAAAATCATCGTTTCCAAAACCACTAGTGCCGCCATTTACAGGCGTATTATTACAAATAGGAATAGCCACGCTACAATCTGTAGCAACTTGGGCTGTACAGACCGCATTTAAAAGTAAAAAGAGGAACCCTAAAATGATACTATGGGTTTTCATAACGGCACTCCAGTTTGGATGTTCTAAAAATAAAAGCTCTACTTCCTTAACACTAATTTATGTTGTGTAACCACCAAAACGGGGTATTAAGTGCCATTTTATGTATATCTTTACCGTCCGTAAAAGCCATATTTAAGATGAAAGGGGATACTACCTTGGAAGAGCAATTTGAAACCTTAGGCGATGATCATGTATCATCTGCCCAGGATACTCCTATGCGTGCCGACGCCTTTGTACTTAGCGATGATGAAAAAATTGCTAAAATAAAGGAAAATGTAAAGGACATTCTACTAACACTAGGATTAGATTTAGAAGATGACAGCCTTAAAGGTACCCCTAACAGGGTAGCCAAAATGTTTGTTAATGAAGTTTTTGGAGGCTTAAACCCAAAAAGCAAGCCCAAAGCGTCCACTTTTAAAAATAGTTATAAATATGGGGAGATGTTGGTTGAGAAAAACATCACCTTATACTCTACTTGTGAACATCATTTATTGCCCATTGTTGGGAAAGCACATGTAGCCTACATTTCTAATGGCACTGTAGTGGGCTTATCCAAAATGAACCGTATTGTAGACTACTATGCTAAACGACCTCAAGTTCAGGAACGCCTAAACCTTCAGATTGTAAAAGAGCTACAAAAGGTGTTAGGAACAGATGATGTAGCTTGTGTCATTGATGCAAAACATTTGTGTGTAAATTCTCGTGGAATACGAGATATTGCAAGTAGCACGGTAACCGCAGAATATGGTGGTAAGTTTAAAGAAGAAGCCACCAAAAAGGAATTCCTTGCGTATTTAAATCTAGAAACCGAATTTTAATAGTTTTTCACGTATTGATGCCACTTTACACAACGCAACACCTTAAAGTCTATAATTCATTATCCGGAACCAAAGAAGTTTTTAAACCTCTAAACGAAGGCCATGTTGGAATGTACGTTTGCGGCCCTACAGTGTATAGTAATGTGCACCTAGGAAATTGCCGTACGTTCATGTCTTTTGATATGATTTTTAGATATCTTAAACATCTTGGATACAAAGTACGGTATGTTCGTAATATTACCGATGCAGGACACTTGGTAGATGATGCCGAAGACGGAGAAGATAAAATAGCCAAAAAAGCGCGTTTAGAACAGCTAGAACCTATGGAGGTGGTGCAACGGTATACGGTAGATTTCCATACTATTCTTCAAAAATTTAATTTTCTTACTCCTAGTATAGAACCCACTGCAACTGGGCATATTATTGAGCAAATAGAAATTATCAAAGACATTCTTAGCAAGGGGTATGCCTATGAGGTAAATGGTTCTGTATATTTTGATGTTAAAGCCTTTAATGCCAAATACAATTATGGGAAGCTGAGTGGTAGAAAATTAGAGGATATGATTGCCAATACCCGAGCGTTAACAGCTCAGAAGGAAAAGCGAAATCCGCAAGACTTTGCCCTATGGAAAAAAGCAGAACCACAACACATTATGAGATGGCCTTCTCCCTGGGGT
>CAZWVO010000204.1:0-4635 GCA_964637535.1 uncultured Flavobacteriaceae bacterium | reverse complement strand
AAACAGCAGGAAACCGATATTTCCAGTAAAATCGTTGCGGGATTGGAACGCGTTTCAGAAGTATTTAAGGTATTGTTGTGGGAAAAAGCGAAACTAGTGGGCTTAAGTCCCATTCAAATTCAGATACTTATTTTCATAGCATTTCATAAACGTAACCTGTGTAACGTTAGTCATCTTGCAAAAGAATTTAATGTAACTAAACCCACCGTAAGCGACGCCATTAAGATTTTAGACAAGAAAGGACTTATTGTTAAAGACTTTTCGTCTTCTGATCATAGAAGCTACTCCATAGCATTATCAGATTTGGGTAATGACATAGTTGCTCAAACCAATGATTTTTCAAGACCCTTAAAAAAGGAAATCAACAATTTTTCGGCATCTGAATTAGAACATTTATTTGGCTCCTTAAGCCAACTGATATACAAACTACATCGCAACGGAATTTTAAGTGTTCAACGGACCTGTTACGGTTGCAAGTTTTACGAAAAGAACAAAGAATTAGATTATTGTAATTTGCTTCAAAAGGAATTGTTATCCCAAGAAATTAGACTGGACTGTCCAGAATTTGAAGAAAAAAATCATGGGTAACCACATATACCAAATTCTTGCGCTCCATTCGAAAAAATCATCCGTCAAAACTGCCTCTGATTAATTATTAGAACAACTAATGCTCCTTGGAAAAGAGGTGGAAGGTGAAAATAACAGGTTTACGACTATCACTGAAAAAATTGCTGAAGGAAAAATAAAAAAACAAACCCCAATTAACCCAAAACCAATTCAGATCAAAGCCCTTGCAACCTTATCACGTATGGGTTCTATTTGTAAATTATTCGCTAAATTAGATCTCTAAACCACTCAGCCTTAAATTATGATAAAAAAATACCTTTTCATCGTATTACTCGTTTCCACTTTTTTTTCTTGTAAAAACCAATCAAAGCAAAATAGTGAAAGCGAAAAAAGTGAACTAAGTAATCCTAATCAGCAAATAGAGGAAAAAGAAACAGTGGTAGAACAAAAAGAAGTGAAACCTACGCCTGACCTTAATACGCCTATAAAAGCAAGCGATCAGAAGATAAGGGCAAATGTCAGCGTTTTGGCCGTAGAAGAAACGCTTGTTATGCCTAACGATTACCTTACTACTGCAATGACCGTTAAAACAAAGAAGAATGATACTTTAATTTTTACCTATATGGATGGTTATGAAGCACTGATAGGAAAAGAAATAACCATTGAATACAAATTAACGGCAGGTTCAAAAATATTAATTTGTTTTGATTGTAGTTCGTATTCAAAAGCGATTGATTTGCATGATCATACGGCATTTCCATCAGAAATTGAATACCAAGAATTAAAATTAAACAACTATAGGGAGGATGAGTATATTGTAGTAAACTCTAACTACGATATGATCGATAAAAGTGGGGCATCTGAGTTATTCACCGCTATGGATAGTGATATGATTTTAGATAGTCTTAAAATGAAAAACGCATTTTATACGTATGGAATTATAACGAATATACATCCTGAGTTATTAAATAAAAATGAACTTGAAAAACTAATAAAACAAGACTAGTGCAAACGTGCTTAAAATAGAGCGATTTTTACATGGTGTAACCCTTCTCGTTTCAATACTCATAGTAGCAGATTTTCTTTTACCAGCTAAGGTATTTACAGAAGACGTAGTAGCTATAAAAAAAGAAAGACAACAGTACTACAACGCTGCTAGAAATTATCACTATTCGTATAAAGTAGTTACCCCTGAGCATGAATTTTCCGTAACGGAAAACTTTGCTAAACTTGCGGAGAATGAAAAAATTACCTATTCGGTTTCTTTGCTATTTAACGAAATAAACAGCTTCCATTTAGTAGCATCCAAAAAAAGGAAATTCTATTCCTTTAGAATAGCATCGGGCTTAGTTCTTCCCTTAATCGTGATATTGGCCCTTATACTAGCCTACAAATACAAAAAGAGGAATGACACCTTACTGTTTGTACTTCAAATGGTATTATTGGGAAACCTCATCATCGTTTTAACCTAAAATTAACGCTTAATAAGCCTCGTACTAAAGGATAATTGTAGTGACTTTTTCGTAGTTTTAGGTGCTCTACTTTTTTAAGAAGTTGGAGTCATTTAAGGACAAAAACCAATCGAAAATGAAAAACACCTTCAAGCTTGCAATTAGCTGTGCATTCGCCATTTGCTTAACTCTTAATTTAACTGCTCAAAAAAAATCTGAAAACCTCTTTAAAGGATTACAATTTAGAAATATTGGCCCGGCAATGACCTCGGGTAGAATAGCAGATATTGCAATTCATCCAGAAAATGAAAGTGTCTGGTATGTAGCCGTTGGTTCTGGCGGCGTATGGAAAACAATGAATTCTGGCACCACTTGGAAACCCATTTTTGATAATCAAAAAGTATATTCTACTGGATGTATAACAATAGACCCCAATACCCCTAGCACCATATGGCTAGGAACAGGTGAAAACGTAGGAGGGCGCCATGCAGGTTTTGGCGATGGTATTTATGTTAGTCGCGACGACGGAAAATCATGGAAAAATATGGGGTTGAAAAATTCCGAACACCTATCAAAAATAATTGTTCACCCAGAAAATTCGGATATCATATGGGCAGCATCTCAAGGCCCTCTATGGAGTAAAGGCGGTGATCGTGGCGTGTATAAAACTATAGATGGTGGAAAAACTTGGAAACGTACCTTAGGAGATACCGAATGGGTTGGTGCTACAGATATGCTTATAGATCCTACTAATCCAGATGTATTATATGCAGCAACATGGCAAAGACATAGAACAGTAGCGGGTTACCTTGGCGGCGGACCTGGTTCTGGTCTACATAAAAGTACCGATGGAGGCGAAACTTGGAAGGCATTAAAAAGCGGCATCCCAAAATCCAATCTTGGTAAAATAGGATTAGCCATGTCGCCGTTTGATGCTAATGTAATTTATGCTGCTATTGAATTGGATAGAACAAAAGGTGGTGTATTTATGACCACTAATGGAGGAGCGTCTTGGGTAAAACAATCGGACGCTGTTGCCGGTGGAACAGGGCCTCATTATTACCAAGAAATAATTGCTTCGCCTCATCATGAAGGAACACTTTATTTTATGAATAATAGTGCCTTGATTTCAAAAGATCATGGAAAAACTTTTACCAACATGAGCAGATCCAACCAGCACAGTGATAGCCATGCATTGGTTTTTAAGAAATCGGATCCCAATTATTTATTAATTGGTACAGACGGAGGTTTATACGAAAGTTTTGATGGCACAAAAAGCTGGAAATATGTACGCAACTTACCCATTACCCAATACTTTAAAATTGCAGTAGATGATGCTATGCCCTTTTATAACGTCTATGGGGGTACGCAAGATAATGGGTCGCACGGGGGACCATCTAGAACCATTAGTTCCGATGGAATTGCAAGTGCAGACTGGTGGAAAACCCTTGGCGCAGATGGAGCGCAAACCGCTACTGAACCAGGAAATCCAGACATTACTTATGGTGAGTTTCAGCAGGGTGCACTATGGCGTATAGATAGTAAAACCAGAGAAACCGTGTTTATTCAGCCTCAGGCAAGGGAAGGCGATCCGTATGAACGGTTTAATTGGGATGCCCCAATTGTGGTAAGCGCGCATAATCCGAAACGATTATACTTTGCATCGCAACGCGTTTGGAAATCAGAAAATAGAGGTGATGGTTGGGAGCCTATCTCAGGTGATTTAACCTTGAATCAGGAAAGAATGACCTTTCCATATTATGGTAAATCGCAAAGTTGGGATAATGCTTGGGACGTTGGTGCAATGTCTAATTACAACACCATTACATCATTGGCAGAATCTCCAAAACAAGAAGGATTAATTTATGCCGGAACAGATGATGGGTTAATTCAGGTAACAGAAGATGGTGGTGCCAATTGGAGAAAAATCACTTTAAATGCAATTAAAGGATTACCCACTACCCCATTTGTAAATGATGTTAGAGCAGATCTTTTTGATGCAAATGTGGTTTATGCGGCTTTAGACAATCATAAATACGGGGATTATAAACCCTATATTATTAAGAGTAGCGATAAGGGAAGGACTTGGAGGATAATTAACGGAAATCTCCCCAACAAACTTTTAATTTGGAGATTAGTGCAGGATCATATTAAAAAAGACCTCTTATTTGCGGCCACAGAGTTTGGCGTGTATTTCACTTCTGACGGAGGTACAAATTGGACGGAATTAGAAGGCGGTATGCCCACCATTCCCATACGAGATATTACTATCCAAAGACGTGAAAATGATTTGGTTGCTGGCTCCTTTGGTAGAGGCATATTCATTTTAGACGACATTACCCCTTTACGTAATTTCAATAAAAGTATGCAATCTGCTGAAGCTACTATGTTTCCCGTGAAAAAAGCATATTGGTACAGACAATCGAATAGAGTTGGTAGTCAGGGTGATGCAGAATGGATTGCTAAAAACCCTCCATTTGGTGCAAATTTCACCTATTATATGCCCAATAAAATCGAATCTAAAAAAGACCTTAGAAAAGCTAAGGAGAAGAAAGGGGATGTAAAATTTCCGGGTTGGGATGCCCTTGAGGAGGAAAACAGACAAGATGGTCCATCT
>CAZWVO010000203.1:0-4638 GCA_964637535.1 uncultured Flavobacteriaceae bacterium | reverse complement strand
AGAGAAAGGAAATTTACCTACCTTAATTTCTAAACCTTTTTCCTTGGCTTGTTTTTCTGTAAGGCCTACAGAAGCTATTTCAGGAGAACAGTATGTACATCCTGGAATGTTACCATAGTCTAGCGGTTCTACATGCATCCCAGCTAATTTTTCTACACATAAAATACCTTCTGCAGAAGCTACATGAGCTAATGCTTGTCCGGGTGTAACATCCCCAATAGCATAATATCCTGGGATGTTGGTTTGGTAGTAATCATTAACCAAAATTTTATCACGGTCTGTGGCAATACCAACATCTTCTAAACCTATGTTTTCTATATTTGTTTTTATACCTACCGCAGAAAGAACCATATCTGCTTCTAATATTTCTTCGCCTTTTGCGGTTTTTACCGTAGCTTTTACACCTTTTCCGGAGATATCTACTTGGGTAACCTCTGCAGCCGTTTTTATTTTAATTCCATTCTTTTTAAAACTTCTTGCCAATTGCTTAGACACATCTTCGTCTTCGACGGGAACAATATTAGGCAGGTACTCTACTACAGTCACTTCTGTACCCATAGCATTGTAGAAATAGGCAAATTCAATACCAATAGCACCACTACCCACTACAATCATTTTTTTAGGTTGCGTCTCTAGCGTCATGGCTTCTCTATACCCAATCACTTTTTTACCATCTTGCGGTAAGCTAGGAAGTTCTCTACTACGGGCACCTGTTGCAATAACAATATTGTTTGCGGTGTATTCCGAAGTTTTTCCATCAGCATCTGTAACCGCTATTTTTTTTCCGGGTTTTAGTTTTCCAAAACCGTTGATAACTTCAATCTTATTTTTCTTCATTAAGAACTGTACACCTTTGCTCATTCCATCGGCTACACCTCTGCTTCGGTTTACTACAGCATCAAAATCTTTGTCAACACCATCTGCCTTAAGACCATAATCCTGCGCATGCTGCAAATATTCAAATACTTGGGCAGATTTCAATAAGGCTTTCGTAGGAATACATCCCCAATTTAAACAAACTCCACCAAGGTTTTCTTTCTCTACAATAGCGGTTTTGAACCCTAATTGCGACGCCCTAATTGCAGTTACATATCCACCCGGACCACTACCTAAAACAATAAGATCGAAATTGCTCATTTATCTGAATTTTTTATGTCTGATTTTGAAGAGGCAAAGTTACGAAACCAAATTGAAAGCCCATAGCTTAAATTGCATTCCTAACACCAAAGTTGGCCTTCGTTAAAATTTGAGTGCTTCAGCGACTTAATAGCTATTGAAAACGAGGAAGTTGTCTGTTTATGAAGACGAGAACGTGGTTACGATTTTTTAGAGGTATGTTTAGGCTTATAAAGGCTAGGGTGTAAACATGCGGGAATTAAAATTTTCGGAGTCCCCTTTAGCTATGGATAAAGACTTCCAACTTTCTCCTTTTCGCATTTTCCCTAAAATAACAATTTGACCTACATGATTTGCATAGTGCGCTAATTGTCTATTTATAGCTTCAAATGCTGTATGTGGCTCATTTCTTATTAAGATGGGACGTTCAAAATTGTGTTCGTTAAGACTGGTTATAGCATCAAAAAGGCAGTTCCAACCTCTTTCCCATGCTTTTTTCATTTCTTTTTTACTCGCATAGGTTGCTTCAAATTCCGTTTCCCTATGCCGCCAGGGTTTTTCTCCGTCTTCTTCATGAAAATTGGTCCACCTGCTTAACATATTACCAACCATATGTTTTACAATAATAGCGATGCTATTGGATGTCTTATGGTATTTCCAGTGTACGTCTTCTTCGGATATTTGTTCAAACGTTTTATCGCCTAGTGTTTTGTATCGACGAAACTCAGCAAGGGCGCTTTTAAGGTAATTGGTTCTTTCTTGCATGGCTAAAGTATTATCCTTTTGCGAAAAAATGTGTTTTTACTTTAGAAAGATACTTGTTTATTCTTCCTCTTCAAAACCAATGCTTAAGGAGTTAATGCAGTACCGCTGTCCTGTAGTTTCTCTAGGGCCATCGTTAAAAACATGTCCTAAATGACCACCACAATTAGCGCAAACCGTTTCTGTACGGATCATACCATGCGTAGTGTCTCTTATGTATTCAATAGCTCCAGGAAGTGCTTTATCAAAGGAAGGCCAACCGCAACCACTTTCAAACTTATGATCACTAGTAAATAGGGGAGCACTACAGCCTTTACATTGGTAGGTGCCATTTTTAAAATGAAGGTTGAATTCTCCGCTATGTGGGTATTCAGTACCCTTTTCTCTTAGGATGCGATATTCATCTTCGGAAAGCGTTTTTTTCCAATCTTCCTCAGACTTTTCAATAGCATATTTTTTATGCATAAGCACCAATATTAATATTGCGTTTTTTGAATGCTGACAAAAGAAACATTTAAGCTAAATAATGCTTATTTATTCTCTTGATTTGTAGGAACAAATTCTAAAGCAGAACCATTAATACAATGCCTTTTACCAGTTGTTTCTCTAGGGCCATCGTTAAAAACATGTCCTAAATGACCACCACATTTAGCGCAGTGTTCTTCTGTTCTAGCATATCCTATCTTATAATCGGTATCATAAGCAACGTTACCCTCTATTTCTTGGTCAAAACTTGGCCATCCTGTACCAGAATCGAACTTATGGTCACTTTTAAATAGTGGCGTTTGACAACCTCCACAAACATATACACCCTCTTCTTTGTTATTCAGTAAATAACTAGTGAATGCACTTTCAGTTCCCGCTTTACGCAACACATAATATTGCATGTCGTCTAACTGGGCGCGCCATTCCGCATCGCTTTTGGTTATTTCAAAAGTTTCTTCCGATTTTGTTTCGCTTTTCGCTATTTCTTTGTCTTGAGAAATGCCCTTACAACCCGCTAAGGCTAAGCACACTAATAATATTATATTCTTTACCATCTTGTATCTTTTATACTAATAAGTTAGACGAGATTAAGGTGTTTTCCTTTCAGTACGTACTGTATTTTGATTTATTTTTAACGTATTCGGTATGTTATGTATCTAAAAATTTACCCCTGTACTATTTTGGTACAGGGGTAGCTTTTATATCATAGGATCAATTCTTTACGCTAGGCTATAGCGCTACTTTTTTAACGTCACCTTCAACCACTCCTAAGGTTGCCATAACAGCTCCTATATCTGAAGTATCTAACTTTCCAGTAGCTTCTGCAGGAATTACAGCTATTCTAAATGTTTGATTGTCTGTATCTCCTGGTTGTAGCGCGCTGAAATCAAAGTCGGCCTCTAGAAAAATATTGACGTCAAAGAACGTATGGTCAAAATTATATTGCAAAAGTCCTTGATCTAATAGTAACGTTTGCGGTAATAGTCTCCAAATATCTACAGGGTCTCCATTGTTATCTTCCGTTTGATCAAATAGGATGTATACCAATACAACATCAGTTTCAAAAACCTCTATACTTTGATCAAACTCAAAGAAAATAGAATAATCATTTGAGGCATCAAAGGTTCCTGTAATGTCAATAACTTTAGCCAATTCGGCATCTTGCCCATCTAAGCCATCTAGACCATCCAGACCGTCAAATCCAGGAGGTCCTGTTGGGCCTTCGCAGGCAACTAAAAAAAGCGTTAAAAAAGCGCCGAGTACTACGTTAAATTTTTTCATAATGTTGAATGTTTAGTTAAATAGTTTTAAAACCAAAGAGGTCTTAAAACCGGCATTTTAATTTGTTTTGTTACTAGATAAACAAAAAGCATTCCAAAAATAAGCATTCAACATGTTTTTCTTTTAAAGACCTTAGATAAAGTCGATATTTGCTATATCGAATTTAGCACACTAATAAAAAAGAAAATAAAGTATGGGCCATGTAATTCCCCAAAGTTTGTTTACTGATTTTGATATTAATTTGTTTAAAGCAGGTAAACACTATCGACTTTACGAAAAATTGGGCGCTCATCCTATGACATGCAATGGAGAAGAAGGAACGTACTTTGCAGTATGGGCGCCTTCTGCTAAATCAGTTTCAGTGGTAGGCGATTTTAATTTTTGGGTAGGAGGAGAACATGAGTTAAAGGTGCGCTGGGATGATAGTGGTATTTGGGAAGGTTTTATTCCGGGAGTTTTAGAAGGTGCGCTTTACAAATATAAACTGCAATCGCATCATAATAATATAACAACAGAAAAAGCAGATCCTTTTGCGCGCTTTTGCCAACAACCGTCCAATACGGCTTCTATAGTTTGGCGTTCAAATTACCAATGGAAAGATGAAAAATGGATGGGGTATAGAGCAGAAAAAAATGGTTTAGATAAACCATATGCAGTATATGAAGTGCATTTAGGTTCTTGGAAACGCAAAGAAGGAAATCAATTTTTATCCTATTTGGAATTGGCCGAAGACTTGGTGAGTTATTTAAAGGAAATGAACTATACGCATGTAGAGTTTATGCCCGTTATGGAATACCCGTATGATCCTTCATGGGGGTACCAGCTTACTGGGTATTTTGCACCCACTTCCCGTTTTGGAACTCCGGATGATTTTAAGGTGCTGATTGATAAATTACACCAAAATAATATTGGCGTAATTCTAGATTGGGTACCTTCTCATTTTCCAGAAGATGCTCATGGTCTAGGCTTTTTTGACGGCTCTCACCTCTATGA
>CAZWVO010000202.1:0-4644 GCA_964637535.1 uncultured Flavobacteriaceae bacterium | reverse complement strand
ATACTACTATGCCGATAGGGCCGATAACTTTGAATTTAATATCTATTCCTTACAAGGTAAATTAATGAACTCTCATAGTAAAAAAGGAACTTCTAAAGTAGGACAAAATGAATTGATCATTGCCAAGAATAAATTGGCCTCAGGAATTTACATTTATCAGCTAAAACAAGGATCCGACAGCTATAAAAATGGAAAATTGGTAATTAAATAAAATCCCTCAAGGTTAAGGCGTCAGATGAAGTTTCAACCCTTCATGTGACGCCTTAAACCCTAGTTTCTCATAAAATTTTAATGCTTCAGGTCTTTTTTTATCTGTAGTTAGTTGCACTACATGGGCTCCTCTGGCTCTAGCGTTCTTAATAGCCCATTCAAAAAGTAGTTGTCCAATTCCATTTCCACGATAGTTCTCATGGAGTCGTACAGCTTCTATGTGTGCCCTAATACCGCCTTGATAGGTTAGGTAGGGGATGAAACTTAGTTGTAAGGTGCCAATTACATGCTTGGAATCACTCTCCATGACCACTAATTCTTGGTTCTCATCTTCTTGAATACGCTGAAAGGCGTTCATATAGGTTTTAGGTAAAGGGTCTTTATAATTTTCTCGAAGTTTTCCTAAAGGATCATTTGCAATCATCGCAACGATGAAGGGAACATCTTCTTTGGCAGCTTTGCGTATAATCATAGAGCGGTGTCTAAATTCTAATTGTTTCTCTAGCAGTGTACTACCATTCATATTAAGATTGCTTTCAAAAGAACTGTATGGAGTTTCTGCCTTGTAATTAATATACTAAATTTAGAGTAACTTACGTTGTAATACAGTAGTTGTAATAGTTAAAGAATGATCAGGAATAACGCATTTAGAAAGTTTATAAGGCATTATTTTTTACTTTTCGTATTAGTATCCTGTGCCGGAAACGATGAAGGAGATCCTGTAATGGAAGAGGAAACGGAAAATCTTGAACAACCTACATCTCCTATAGATTACAATATCCTTAGCAATTGGGTATTTCACCCTAATCAGACCTTTAATCTTCTTTCGTCTTACGATTTGGATATCGGAATTGTGGATAAAGACTTAGGGCTTCAAGGGGATATAACAGTAGAAAACAATGCTACACAAGATACCGGAGTTGATGTGTTTTTTGTGCACCCCACCATATTAGAGAATGCGCCAAATGTACCTATGGTGATGGCACTTGAGGATCAACCTACGACAACTATAAATTTTACAATTTTAGCCCAAGGCGGACAGCTTGCTAAATATGGAAGGTTTTATGCCCCTCGTTATCGACAGTCAACTGGGACTACCTATTTGGACGAAAATTTAAACAAAGAAGAACAGGCAAGCGTTATCATTCAATCATACAGCGATGTCAAGGCTGCTTTTATGAACTATTTGAATAATTACAACAACGGCAATAAAATTATTCTAGCAGGGCATTCGCAAGGCTCTTTCTTATTGTCCATGCTTGTTAGGGATGTATTTGATAATAATCCAAGCCTTCGAAATCAATTGGTTACTGCTGTTTTAGCAGGTATGGGACATATCTATGCAGAAGAAGGTTCGTATGCAGGCGGACAGTTTCAAAATATATCGCTGTGCCAAGAGGCTAATGAGTGTGGCTGCGTGCAGGGTTGGAGAAGTTATGAAGACGGACAAACCTATAACGACCTAAGAACAAGCTTGCCCATGTTCAATGAAGAGTTAGTAAGATATGGGGTGTACAACCGAACCTTAAGTATGGCAACGGATTGGTTTATAATGGATGAAACCTATCTTTCCGAAAATCAGGAATACATTCGTTACATAGCGTTAGCGTCCAACGTAAATGAAAACCACGGCTATAATTATGTAGCGCATGACGATCTGTATTTGGCTCGATTACGACGCGATTCAAACACAGAAATTGGGCTTAATATCGCCTACAGTCCTCAAGCTGGTGATCTAAGAATTAATGACCTTGCTTTGGAACAACAGAGTCTCCTTTTTGATTTTTGGGGGTACCATACCAAGGATTATGCTACGTACCTCTGGCCCTTACTAGAACAGATTGATGCAAAACTTGCAAATTGCAACTAATAGTGTTTTTGATTAATCTTTATTGAATCGATCTATCCATATTCTGGCATTAACAAAGGCTTGCAACCAAGGCGAAACTTCATCATTTCTGTTGGTAGGGTAGTGGGCCCAATTCCATGGAAACGTAGAACGTTCTATATGTGGCATAGTGACTAAATGTCTGCCGCTAGTATCACAGAGCATAGCCGTGTTAAAATCACTGCCATTAGGATTGGAAGGGTATTCCTTATATGCGTAGGTGGCAACAATATCATAAGCGTTTGCTTTTAAAGGTAAATCAAATTTACCTTCACCATGCGATATCCAAACGCCTAAAGTACTCCCTTCTAACGAAGATAACATTACCGAATTATTCCTTTGAATACGCACAGAAGTAAAACTACTCTCGTGTTTCTGCGAATCATTGTAAGTCATTTTACCATGCGCACTATGGTCTGGATTAATGAGTTCTAATTCCATAAATAATTGGCAGCCATTACAAATACCTACAGATAAGGTGTCTGGTCTTGCAAAAAACGCTTTAATTACCTTGTTTGCTTTTTCATTGTATTTAATGGCTCCAGCCCACCCCTTTGCACTTCCAAGCACGTCCGAGTTGGAGAATCCGCCAACTGCGCCCAAAAATTGGATATCTTCTAAGGTTTCTCTACCCGTAATTAAATCCGTCATATGAACGTCCTTTACGTCAAAACCTGCAAGGTACATGGCATTTGCCATTTCACGTTCCGAGTTACTACCCTTTTCTCTTAGAATAGCAGCTTTCGGTTTTACCGATGTTTTAGGAATAGCAGGGATACTTCCAGTAAAACCCTTTGGAAAATCATAGCTTAACGGTTGTTGCTTATAATTGTCAAAACGGTCTTTAGCTAAGTTATTTGCCGTCTGCTTTTGATCCAATAAATAGGAAGTTTTAAACCAAGTGTCTCTAAGCGATGCAACATTTAAACCCATTTCCATGCCACCATTTTTGATGGTTAAGGTAGCTTCAGAAGTAACACTTCCAATTTTTTTAAATGCTATATTGGCTTTCGATAAAGTGGTTTCAATACTACTATCTTTGGATTGGAAAACAATACCAGCATTCTCAGAAAAAAGTAGTTTTATAGTATCAGGTTCTCCTAAATCACTTAGGTCTAAAGAAGCACCTAAATCAACATCAGCAAAACATAGTTCTAACAAGGTTGTGATTAAACCACCAGAAGCAATATCATGACCAGCAAGGATTTGACCGTCAACAATTAATTGCTGTATGGTATTGAAAACTTCTTTAAAATACACAGGGTCTGTGATACCTGGCGCTTTGTTACCCACACTATTCCGTACCTGTCCAAACGAAGACCCACCTAATTGGTATTTGTCTTTAGAAAGGTTGATGTAGTAGATATTTCCACCTTCCTTTTGTAAAACAGGCTCTATCACTTTGGTAATATCATTACAATTACCCGCTGCAGATATGATAACGGTACCCGGGCTAATTACATCTCCATCCTTATATTTCTGTTTCATAGAAAGCGAATCTTTTCCGGTAGGAACATTGATCCCCAAGGCAATAGCAAAATCAGAAATGGCTTCTACCGCTTCATAAAGCCTAGCGTCTTCACCTTCATTTTTACAAGGCCACATCCAATTGGCAGAGAGGGAAACGGATTTTAATCCGTCTTTTAAAGGTGCCCAAACAATATTGGTCAACGCTTCTGCAATACTATTTTGACTTCCTGCTCTAGGGGCTATTAATCCAGAAATAGGTGAGTGGCCAATAGTTGTAGCAATTCCTTCCTTTCCTTTAAAATCTAAAGCCATTACCCCAACATTATTTAGTGGCAGCTGAAGCGGACCAACACATTGCTGTTTGGCTACGCGTCCACCCACACATCTATCTACTTTATTGGTAAGCCAGTCTTTACAAGCTACGGCTTCTAATTGTAAGACCTGCTCTAAATAATCATGAAAAAACTCTAGCGAATACGTAGCATCTGTATACCTTCTGTCAACCGTAATATCAGTCATTATCGTTTTTGGAGAACTTCCGAAGATATCCGAAAGATTTACATCCATAGGTTTTTCACTTGTAGTTTGCGATTCAAATGTAAAGCGATCATCTCCGGTAACATTACCTACTTCATACATTGGCGAACGTTCCCGTGCAGCAATGCGTTCTAATAAGGCGATATCTTTTTTGCCAATGACTAAACCCATTCTTTCCTGAGATTCGTTTCCAATAATTTCCTTGGCAGATAGGGTAGGGTCGCCTACAGGAAGTTTATCTAAATCAATTTTCCCGCCAGTATCTTCTACTAGCTCAGATAGGCAGTTAAGGTGTCCTCCAGCACCATGGTCGTGAATAGAAACTATTGCATTTGCATCACTTTCTACCATACCACGAACAGCATTGGCCGCTCTCTTCTGCATCTCGGGGTTAGAACGTTGTACAGCATTAAGTTCAATGGCCGAGCTAAATTCACCAGTATCAGCACTAGATACGGCAGCGCCACCCATTCCAATACGATAATTATCTCCCCCTAGAATAACAATTTTATCTCCTGTCTCCGGGGTGTCTTTTAAGG
>CAZWVO010000201.1:0-4649 GCA_964637535.1 uncultured Flavobacteriaceae bacterium | reverse complement strand
AAACAATAGATACAATACACACAAATGGATATAAACTTCAATAAAAACGAAGATCATAATAAACTACTGGTCTCCGCGTTACGTCAAAAACTAGCAAAAGTAAAATTAGGCGGTGGAGAAAAGAGAATAGAAAAGTTACACGCCAAGGGTAAAATGACTGCAAGAGAAAGAATCGAATATTTACTAGACGATGATGACAAAGCCATAGAAATTGGTGCTTTTGCAGGAGATGAAATGTATGAAGAACACGGTGGATGCCCAAGTGGAGGAGTTGTAATTAAAATAGGCCATATAAGTGGTAAGCAATGTATTGTTGTTGCAAATGATGCTACAGTAAAAGCTGGTGCTTGGTTTCCTATAACTGGTAAAAAGAATCTAAGAGCACAAGAAATAGCTATTGAAAATAAACTACCAATTATCTATTTAGTAGATAGTGCTGGAGTTTATCTTCCTATGCAGGATGAAATTTTTCCTGACAAAGAACATTTTGGTAGAATTTTCAGAAATAATGCAGTAATGAGTAGTATGGGAATTACTCAAATCTCGGCTGTAATGGGAAGCTGTGTTGCAGGAGGTGCATATTTGCCTATTATGAGTGATGAAGCTTTAATTGTGGATAAAACAGGAAGTATTTTCTTAGCTGGTAGCTACCTTGTAAAAGCGGCTATTGGAGAAAGTATCGATAATGAAACATTAGGCGGAGCTACTACACATTGTGAAATTTCAGGAGTTACAGATTATAAATCTAAAGATGATAAAGATGCTCTTGACACTATAAAAAATATTGTTTCTAAGATCGGTGATTTTGACAAAGCTGGATACAATAGAGTTAAATCTATAAAACCAAAAAAGGACCCGAATGATATTTATGGTATATTACCTAAAGCTAGAAATGAACAGTATGACATGATGGAAATCATTCATAGATTAGTGGATGATTCTGATTTTGAAGAATATAAATCTGGTTATGGTCAAACAATAATTACAGGTTATGCGCGTATTGATGGTTGGGCTGTAGGTATTGTTGCTAATCAACGTAAAATTGTCAAAAATAAAAAAGGAGAAATGCAGTTTGGAGGAGTTATTTACTCTGATTCTGCAGATAAGGCTACTCGGTTTATTGCCAATTGTAATCAAAAGAAAATTCCACTTGTCTTTTTACAAGATGTTACCGGTTTTATGGTAGGAAGCAAAAGTGAACATGGAGGCATTATTAAAGATGGTGCGAAAATGGTAAACGCAGTAAGTAATTCTGTAGTACCCAAATTTACTGTTGTAATCGGAAATAGCTACGGAGCAGGTAATTATGCCATGTGTGGTAAAGCGTATGATCCTAGATTAATTGTAGCTTGGCCTAGTGCAGAGCTTGCTGTAATGAGTGGTAATTCTGCCGCTAAAGTATTGTTACAAATAGAAAAAGCTTCTTTAGAAAAGAAAGGAGAGGTCCTTACTGAAAAGAAAGAAAAGGAACTTTTTGATCGCATAAAGGAACGCTATGACAACCAAGTATCGCCATATTACGCCGCAGCCAGACTCTGGACAGATGCCGTTATTGATCCTTTAGATACTCGTAAATGGATTGGTATGGGCATAGCAGCTGCTAACCATGCCCCTATAGAAAAATCGTTTAATCTGGGAGTTATTCAGGTATAAAAACTCATGGGGTATGTTGCTGCATACTGGCATTGATAAAAGGTTTTTGCGTAACTTCCTTAAGTACGTTATCCATTTTAGGGTGACTAAACTCTAAGACATCCCCAGCAATGGCTCTTAAAAGGTATCTTCCGTTAGCATCGGTGCTTGTTTTTTGAAGGGAATTTAGATTGATGATGGTAACGTCTTTTAACGGTTTTCCTTGAAAAAATACGCCTCCAGAAACAGTCTTATCTTGTGCGCCTTGCTTTTTTCTTTTCTTTTCTTTTCGTGCTACTTTTTTATCACTAAGAACTACCTCGGTAGCAAGCTGATAGGCCATTACCGAACCACGTATCCGTTTCCAACTAGCCTGACTGGCGTAGCGTTTATACGAAATACCTTCATTAGCGTTTGCACCCAGTACAAGGCCTATGTTTTTACCATAAACCTGCAGTAGTTCCATACTAACAATAAAATCATCGTATACAACAATATTATATGGAATTAGATCAATGGTGATTCTTCCATTTTTAGTTTTTAGCAGATGTAAAATCGTTTTTTGAGAAATATTTGTTTTGGGAATGCCATCTTTACCTTTGTAGATATTTATACGCAGGAGCAAACTATCGGAAGGATTCTCTAAAACGTGAAAAGAATAACTTTTTAAGCGTCTGTATCCTTTCTTTACATTAATCTTGGTTGCCAGTTCTCCGCCAAGCGCTACGTTGTCTTTCCAATACCCAACTATTCTAGCATCCTCAAAGGGATAACCTACGGTCTGTTCTTCAAAAAAACGTCGTTTAGAAGAAAGCACCACTTCCTCTAAGGGAATGGCTTCCGGTTCTAAACGAATTACCTGTCTGGCACCTTCAAATAGCTGTAAATCAGTAATTGTCTTCTTTACGGTTTTATATCCAAGACTAGAAAACTGAAGCGTATCAGCACTACTATAGTCACTTAGTTCTAAGCCTAAATCAAACAGGCCTTTTTCATTGCTCACTGTACCATGACTTCTAGCAAGAATCCCAATATTTACATAGGCAATTGGTTGTGAGTTTGTAGCATCAAGTATCACTCCTTTGTAAACGCTTTGCGCTTCCAAAAGGGTACAACAAAAAAGGCATCCTAAAAAAAAGTAAACACTTTTCATAGTGCTGCTACTATTTAGTAGCCACCACACTGCCGTTACGAAGGGTAAAAAGTTGCTGATTTACATTACGAAGGGATAACTTAAATACTTTAACCTCTTTCCGCTGCGCTTTAGTTCCATAGTTATAATAAATAGTAGCCTTCATATAGGTAGGAGTTACACTTTTATTTCCTAGATAGGTAGCATTTACCTGCCAGTTTCCTTTAAGTGTATCATCTATTAGATATTCTTGACATGAGTAGCCCGTAATTTTTTCGTCCTTAATTCTTTCCGTATTATCAAGAATAGTATGTTTCCAAGTGTAATAGTGATTTTCTGGATTCACAAACTGGAGGTCAAACTCTGCCTCACTATCACTCCATTCAAAAACAAGTCGCGTTCCTAAAAATTCTTCCTTATCTACATTTTTTAAGATCGACTTATCAGCGACCATTGTAGTGCCATCCAAAGCAATTAAGTTATTAAACTCTCTATTTATCACCTTTGAAAAATCGGACTCATTCTGCTTCAAAAAACCATCTTCTATAAGATAGGCATACCGCGCATACATGGTAGCTGCTTTCTTCGAATTTCCTAAATCTCTATAGTTAATAGCTAAATCCATATAGGATTGCGCATAGTGTGGCCTTAGTACAAATACCTCCTTTAAAATTTCATTGGCTTTGTCATCCTCTCCCCTAGCCTGGTAGAAATATGCCAATGATTTTAGAGCCACTGGATTCTCTGCAAACAAATACCATCGCTCCTTTAAAAGCTTTTCTGCGAAGTCAGTATCATTCCACTGTCCCGTAAAATAGTCATAGGCATCTAACAAATGGTAAAAAGAATTATTATAGGCCGCTTTATTACTATTGAAAGTGTTGATGGCATCTTCTTTAGTTTTAGAAGTATATAAGGCTTCCATATAATTGGTTCTTCCAGCGTTTGTACCGATGGCATCTCCTTCAAAAATATTGTTTCGCAATTTAGCCTGATCATAAGGCTGTTCTGTTCCCGATCTTGGATAGTAGTTTGCCCCTTTTGTATTAATTACAATAACCCCACCATTTGCTTTTCCGCCATACTTTGTAACCAATCCAAGTCCACTTAGAACCGCTATGCGCTCTATATTCTCTACCTGTATATAGGTAGGGGCTTCATCAACAATTAAACCATCAACATCAAAAATAGCAGGAAAAAAACCTAAAGAACTACTTCTTAAAAATACTTGAGGACGTAGCGGGTCACTTGCAGGTCGCTCTACCCGTATTGATGGAACTCTAAACCGCAATACGGAAAGGAAATCTATACCTCCATAAGGAAGATCTTTACCTTGCACTATGCGTACAGAAAAACTAGTGACATCTCTATCTAAAATACCAAAAGCCGTATTAATAAGGTTCTCATTGGTTGCGTATTCTCCTTGCAATACTTTCTGACTTTTAATAACCGTTTTCTCTACAACAACCTCCTCTAACTGATTTACCGCAACACTCATCTCAATATTCAAAATCCTAGAAACATCTTCTACTACAATTTCCAGGTCTCTTAAGCCCGGGTAAGAAAACGTTACAATATCACCAATAGTAGTTTCAATTTGGTAAGCACCTTCCGTGTCTGTTTTTATGGTAAGATTAGCGTTGTTACTCGTTACCTCAGCATTGATCAAAGGAGCATTCAAATGCGTTACTTTACCCGAAATTATTTTGGATGTAGCTTCTTGAGCAACTAAAGGCACAACACTTAGCAACATTAGCCATGCGAAGAATAGATTTTTCATAATTCCCTTTTTTTTGTAATTCTCTCTAAGTTACTAAGAATATGGTTATTATAAAACTATTTAGAACTACAATTTAATACTAATTTACCATTAGTGTTTTTACAC
>CAZWVO010000200.1:0-4665 GCA_964637535.1 uncultured Flavobacteriaceae bacterium | reverse complement strand
TTAAATCCTCTGGTTTCATCAAATCGTTGAGCGGCTTTAATTAACCCCAGGTTTCCCTCGTTAATTAAATCCGGTAAAGTTAAGCCCTGGTTTTGGTACTGCTTGGCCACAGACACTACAAATCGAAGGTTGGCTTTTGTGAGTTTTTCAAGAGCGATTTGATCGCCTGCCTTGATACGTTGTGCCAATTCTACTTCTTCATCTGCAGTAATAAGGTCTACTTTGCCAATTTCTTGTAAGTACTTGTCCAGAGATGCGGTTTCCCTATTGGTAACCTGTTTTGTAATCTTAAGCTGTCTCATTCAATGTAATTAAGTTCAAAGTGCATAGACTGCATATAGTTATACGTAATAAATGCCGAAAAGTTACATTAGGAGTGCTAAATTTTTAATTTTTGGACAAAATGTCCCATGTTTCGGTTAAAAGGGTCCTTTATACATACCGTTTTAAAAGGGTGTGGGGATTATAGTTTAAGCGTAAAACCAGTATATACGCCAAAATAGTAGGGATAAAGTTGATTTACTCCATTTTTAAAGCTGTTAAATTGATATTTAAACAGCGGTTCAACATCAAATTGAACACCTTTGGAGATTTGATAACGTAATCCAACCCCAATATGTGCGCCTAGGGAGAGTTTTCTAAAGTAGTTTCCGCTTCCAATCTCAAAACTTCCTTGATTCGGTATTACTACGGAAATACGATCATCATTAAATACATAAAAATCTACCCCGCCAATAAGAGCTACTCCGAGTTTGTCTTTTTTTAGGTTGTACATAAGCTCTAAGGGTAGCTCCCAATACGTAATTTTATGTTGTAAATTAAACGCTAACCCATTATTAATATCATTAATTAAATCTGCCCCTAAAGGATTCTGAAACCCTTGAATGTTTTGAAGATTAAGAATCTCAAAACGATCAAGCGCATTAATGTCACTTGTTAGATTAGTTAAGGTATACCGTTGCTGTACATTATGAAATCCAAACCTAATGGTATAGTTGTCATCTATGGGAACGTTAAGTAATAGCCCATAACCTAAGGAAATGTCACCCGCTCTTGTTGCAGAAATGTTATCGTTTAATAAAGGATAATTGTTAGAAAGATATCCGCTTCTTATGGGGCCGGCTTGTATAGAAACAGTCCACATGCCTGGGAGAAACTTGGCTGCTACTTCCTCTTCTTCTTCTTCAGCGCTCTCTTTTTCCTCTTCTTTAGGTAATTCTGGTGTAGTAGGTTTTTCCAGGGATGACCTGGAAATACTGTCCTTGGGGGCTAAACCAATAGTTTTAGTAGCTGCTAATTTTTCTGTAATAAGGTTACTTTCTTCTTGGTTGGAGTTCGCTAATACTGCACCATTTTGGTTTTTCACTCCCTTGGAAAGCACATTATTTTTTTTCTTTTGGTTTGATGTATGTATATCTGCTAGGGTTGAATCATTAGTAGTTTTCGAAGCAGTGTCATTTAAATCTATTCGTAGATCATCTCTATTGCGTTTGTTTTGTACATACCCCTTATTTTGCTGTGTTACGTCAGGATTTGAGTTGGTATTGGTGCGGCCTTTCTTTTTCGGATTTGATGCTTGAGTGGTAGTTGGAAATGGCGTTTTTTGTTCCTTTGAAGGTGTTGGTTTTCTATAGTCTTCGGCTGAATCTTGTTTTTGTGTGGCTATCGTCGATTCGCTGATGGTGTTCCGTTCTGGGCGATAAGTTGTAGATTGATCTGTATTTGTTTTGTTATCCGTTACAATTTCTAAGCCGTTAGGAGGGGTATTCATGGGTTGTTTGTCATGGATAGGACTGCCTTCACTTGCTTTTTTGGTATTGGTGTTATTTTTCTCAAAAGCAGCATTAGGTGCGCTGGGTGTGGTTTTGCCTGTATTTACCGGAGTTGTTTCTTTACTATCATTAGTTGCAAAATTGTAAATGAGATAACTTGATGTAGGAATTAAAACTAAAAGCAATACCCATAACAGAAAGCGTTTTCTTCGCTTTTGCTTAAGTGTTTTTTCAATTTCTTCCCATACCTTAACCGTAGGCTGCACTTCCATTGCTCCTAACTGCTCTTTAAAATATGTTCCGATATCCTTCCTATTTTCCATCAGCATCTGCTTTATATTGTTTTTTCTTTATAAGCCCTCCAACTTGTTTTTTTAGTATGGCTTTGGCCCGATGTAAATTTGACTTCGAGCTGCTCTCAGAAATGGATAGTAGTTGCGCAATCTCTTTATGCGAATAGTTGTCTAGTTCATATAGATTGAATATATTACGGTATTGATTAGGTAACTGGTGTATACATTGTAAGAGCGTATCTAGCGGAATTAAAGGAATATCTTCTTCTAGATACACCGGCTCAGAAAGTTTCGCAAGCTTAGCTTCGGTTAGTTCAAAGCGCGTATTTTTTTTATACCGATCTATAGCTGTGTTGATAGCAATACGTTTCATCCACCCTTCAAAAGAGCCAGCGGCTTTATATTTTTTTATGGAGCTAAAAATGGTGATAAAAGTATCATGTAAATGGTCCTGCGCTTCCGTATGGGTACTACAATACTTTAAGCAAACAGGAAACAACTTGGCCTTGTATAAATTATACAGTGTTTCCTGCGCTTTTCTATCTTTTTTAACGCATCTTTTTATAAGTCCATTAATATCCAAAAAAGTAAATTTTGTCTATGTATGTATTGCAGATGCCATCATCTATTTTGGTTTTAAATTGCTATAGTACATTATTTATTGTTCATATTCATAACCTATTTGTTTAATTAGTTGACACTTCCTAATTTCCATCACTATCTTCATCACTATCTTCACAAGTACGTGCTAACGTAAATGCTAAGGTATCTTCTTTTACAATCTCAATTTTTTCATCATCAATACTATGAATAACCCAGTCCATATTCCAATCCTCTTTAATAGGAAGTAATCCGTTTTCTGGAGTAGGTGTGTTGGTGTCATCATATTCAAAAAAGATATTCAAATGCAAATCATTACCAATGAAATAAAATATCCAAGTTCCTTCATAAGTAGTGTCTCCAACTGTGAACACTACTTCGTTATTCCCGTCTACTTTCATATTGGCGTTAAGGTAGGGGCTGTCTTCTGGTAGGCTTTCGGTAATATTCCAACTACAGTCTTCTGCAGATGCAATTCCGTTGCACTCACCTATAATGCGTTCTATTTCTTCATCAATACAGCTTGCTAAGGAGCTCAGTAACTCATCATTAGAATTAATGTTTACCGGTGTGCCATCTGCTAACAGTCCGGTAATAGGATAACTTAAGCTTATAGCATGTCCTTCTTCTAAGTTTACCAGTGCAGTGGTAAAATCTTCATTGTTTCCAATAGCTAGTTTTCGAATCAACTCCGCATTTTCATCATAGTTGTACAGGGTAAAAGGATATAAAAATTCTACACAACCCACACTTAAAAATTCGGTTTCTGGTTCTTCTGCAACCAGTTGTAGGTGATTGTATAAAGCAGAATCTTTAATAATAAGTTCTTGTGATCCAGGCTCAAAGGGCTCAAATTCGCAGGCAGATATGAAAATGACAACTAAGATAAAAATACTCTTTACTAGGTGATTTTTTACAGGGTACATAGCTTTTGCTTTTGGGTGTTACATTAGGTAGTCTGTAAAAAAAGAAAAAGGTTGCGTGAGTGGTATTAAAAAAGCCTTGATAAAATGATATCAAGGCTTTTTTTGTACTATAGGTATAGGAGACTTAGTCTCTTTTAGGTCTACGATCGCGATTATCTCTTCCTCTACGATCATCCCGCCTTTTGTTATCTCTTGGCGGTCTTTCTACGTATCCCTCTGGTTTAGGTAGTAGTGCTTTTCTAGAAACTTTCTCTTTTCTTGTTCTAGAATCAATGCCAAAGTATTTTACATCAAAAACATCGCCCATGTTTACCACATCACTAACATTTTCTGTGCGCTCCCAAGCCAGTTCGCTCACATGTAATAACACTTCGTTTCCTGGAGCATCTACATATTCTACTACTGCACCAAAATCGAGCATCTTAATAACTTTTACTTCATAAGCACTTCCAACCTCGGGCTTAAATAAGATGGCATCTATTTTTGCCATTACAGCATCAATGCCTTCATTACCTACACCTAAAATTTCTACAATACCTTCTTCAGTTACTGGATCTTCATTAATTACAATAGTAGTTTCCGTTTCTTTTTGCATTTCTTGAATGACTTTCCCACCAGGTCCAATTAAGGCGCCAATAAATTCGTTAGGAATACGTCTTGTAATCATCTTAGGAGCATGACTCTTAACGTCGTCATTTGGAGCGGCAATGGTATCCGTCAATTTCTCTAAGATATGCAAACGACCATCACGAGCTTGCTTTAACGCATTTACTAAAATCTCGTATGATAATCCTTTTACTTTAATATCCATTTGACATGCAGTAATACCATCTGCTGTACCCGTCACTTTAAAATCCATATCTCCCAGGTGATCTTCATCTCCTAGAATATCAGATAGTACCGCGTATTTTCCAGAGTCTGGGTCTGAGATTAATCCCATTGCTATACCAGAAACAGGTTTTATCATTTGTACCCCAGCATCCATAAGGGCCATTGTTCCAGAACAAACGGTAGCCATAGAAGAAGAACCGTTAGATTCTAATACTTCAGATACTACACGTACAGTATATGGGC